>CAMNGG010000294.1 GCA_946537975.1 uncultured Treponema sp.
TTGTTCATAGCCTCGTCGATTGTAGCCTGAAGTTCATTCTTCATAGACTCATATGTCTCAGCAACATCTGCACCAGCACAAATGCTCCATGAAAGTGGAGCGTAGTTCAAGCCAGGAATAAGCCATGCATTCCAAGCCTTAGAGTTGTCCATCATATACTGCATTGTTTCATCAACAGCGCGAGTATCGCGGAAGGCTGCATAGTAGTATTCCTTCCATGCATCTGGATCATCATAACCTGGTACTGTGTCAGACCAGAAGTCATAAATCTTCATAATCTTGTTAACCTTATCCTGTGAGTAGCAGCTTGGAATTACAAGCATGTTATCCTGATTAAGTGTGAAGTACTTTCCATCGCCCTTTGGACCAAGTGGGAAACATACCATACCCCAGTCATCTTTCATATCAGCAAGCATACCGTTTGGCTGAGCATCGTATTCCTGGTTGTTATAGAATGCAGTTGCACCACTCAAGAAGTCTGCCTTGTAGTAGTCCCAGTTAGCACCTTCTCCAGCTGGCTTGTTATAGTTTACGAAGATTCTTCTTGTGTAATCCCATGCTTCCATAACATTGTCGCTCATATCAAGATAGTACTTTCCATTTGAATCAACGTTTACAATCTTTCCACCATTTGAATAAATTGCAGCCCATGCGAATTCACCGTTTGTTCCAGAAAGAGCATACTGGTCAATAATACCATCGTTATCTGTATCTTTTGTCAAAGCAGCACACATTTCTTCGAATACTTCCCATGTCCACTTTCCTTCTGCCTGAAGCTTATATGGTTCATCAGGGTCAAAACCATTTTCCTGAAGAACGCGCTTGTTGAAGAAGACACACTGACGTGGCTCTGGTTTACCAACAGCGAATGATTTTCCTGGCATTACGCTGAGTACAGCCTTATTCCACTTATCTTTTGTCCAGTCGATGTCTGGAGTCTTAGAAACATCTGCCCAGAGGTTTGCAGCAAGTCCTGAGAATGCAGAACGTCCATCAATAATAAAAATACGGGCATCATCACCACCAGTAATACAGTAGTTAGCTACTTCTGCAGGATGATCTCCCCAGCCAGCACCAAGGTTATCCTGAACAACTGTAAAGTTATATGTTTCTTCAAGATACTTGCGGTAAGCAAGCTGATCTTCTTCTGCCTTTGAAGTAGGTGTTGCATCCGGATTTGACCACCAGTCATAAATCTTTACTGCAAGTCCACCAAAATCATAAGTCTTTTTTGTAGAAGGGTCTTTTGCTACAGGAAGCTTTGAATAGTCTCCATTTTCTGCTGCCTTAAGAGCGGCTGCGGATGGTGCCTTAGCCTTCTTTACTTTTGCAGTAGATGATGAACCTGAAGAACCTGATTTGTTACAACCTGCAAGTGCAAGAAGGCACAAAGCAGACATTGCTAAAAGTGCAATTTTTTTCATAAATTTATACTCCTTTTTTCTTAAAATTTACGCCGTAAACGACAAATTGCCTGTTAAGTAAATTATACCATTACTTTGAGGAAATAGTATAAGAAATTTTCCCTACATCTTTACTCCGGTGCTGGCAAGACTTTCTACGAAGAGTCTCTGACAGAAAATGTAAAGCACTATCAGAGGCAGCACGGCAACCAGCATACCTGTAGAAACAATTGCATTCGTATAACCAACAGGTGCAATTGTTGAACCACCGTTAATTTTTGAAAGATAAATACCAAATTTATCTGCTATAGAGGCAAGCTGAATAGAAAGCAGCTGAATCTTACCCAGGAAGAGATTTGAATAGAAGCTGTCTGTCCACTGCCATACAAAAGAGAAAAGGAAGCAGGAGGTCAGAATCGGCTTTGCTCCGGGAACCATAATCTGAAAGAAGGTTCTGAGAGGACCACAACCATCAACATAAGCAGCCTCTTCAAGTTCAAAAGGAAAGCCCATAAAGAACTGACGGATCATAAAGATATAAAGCCCGTTTTTCAGACCCATACACCCCATACACATCAAAACATAAGGAAGCATAGAACCGCGAAGGTTTATGGTTTTTCCAAAGAAATTAAAATAGCGGAAATGAAGGAAGAGCGAGGTTGAAATTGTCTGTGGAGGAATTACAATTACAAGAATTACGCAGAAGAACCAGAAGCGCTTAAGCGGAAAATTAAAACGTGAAAATCCATATCCTACAAGAGCGCACATACATACTTCTATAACAGAAACAAAAGCCGAAACCCAGAGAGTATTCCAGATTGTTGTTTTGTAATTCAAGATTGTTGTGGCAATTTTCCAGTTACTTACTGAAAAGTGTTTTGGCACCAGAATAATTGTAGTATCATACAAATCCTTTTCTGACATAAAGCTCAATGCAAGTTTGTTCAACAGAGGCTGAATAATCATAAAGCACATTCCAAAAAGCAGAATGCCACGAAAGATAGAAATTGCATACTTCTTGATTGTTTCTGTAAGAAGAATACCATTAGAAGCTTCATTTCTTTCCCAGAAAGAACGGGTATCTGTGTTTACCGTTACTGTCTTTTTAGCTTTTTTGATTTTGTTTTCTTTATTAGTCATAGTTGTATACCACCTTAGAAATAATCAATGAACTCAAGCCTATGAGAGCCATACAGACAACAAAGTAAATCCAGGCCATAGCAGAGCTGAAGCCGTAGTTCAAAAGCTCAGTCATCTGAGTGTTGATTTTATCCATAATCTGATTATCACTCTTCATAAAGAAGTCTATGATTGTATAAATCCAGCAGACAGGAATAAGAGGACTTACCATTGGAACTGTAATTTTCCACAGAGTTTCCCACTTAGTACAACCTTCCATATAAGCAGCCTCATACAAACCAGGTTGAATAGTTTGAAGTCCGGAAAGGAAGATGATAATCTGGATTCCTGAAGCCATTGCAACATCATAAATTGAGTCAATAATTTCAAAAACCTTTTCAAAGACCTTTGAACTTATTCCCCCGACTCCTGTTGAACCTGAAAGAAGTATTTCCTCCAGAACCTCTGTAACAGAGTTTACATTGCCAGATTCTTCAATAAGCTTTTTAATTTCTGCCATAAGAGCATTGTTTGATTCAAGTCCGACAAGTACACCTGAAGAAAGAATAACAGCCAGGAAGAAGATTGAGCGTGCAAGTGTTCTTCCCTTAAATTTCTGATTCAAAAGCAGGGCAACAAAGAAACTGAATACAATAGTTGCAAGAGAGCGGAAAATCATTTGACTGATAGATTCCAGCAGCATTCTGTTAAATTCCGCATCTATTAAAAATGCTTTCTTAAAATTTGCAAAAGAATTCCAGTTTAACTGGAAGCCCTGATTTGAAATTACAACATCAGAAAGAGCCATCCTTAAAGACTGGCCCAGAGGCTTAATCATAAAAAATATAAAACCAAGAATGAAAGGAAGGATAAAAAGATATCCGTAAAGCGCCCTTCTTCCCATTAATCCGACTTTTTTCTTCATATTAGTCCTCCACCTTCATAATACGGTAATCTCTTCCAGGAATAAATTTTCCCGAAGGTGTCATATAATTTGCATAGCCGAAGTTTACATAAATTTCATAGCCATTTTCGAATGTGGTTTTTGTAACCTTTTCTCCGACATATTCATGTCCAATAATCGGGCTGTTGATTACAGGAGCTATTTTTGAATTATACTCCTCGTAAATAGCTGCAAACTTTGGTTTCCAGGCATCAAAATTACTTGAATAATACTCTGTGTAATAGGTTTCCTGAATCTTTTCTGCAGGAGCTTCCATAAAGGAGAAGTTAAGCCCTGCGGCAACCTCGGCCGACTCAAGAATCAGCTGATCCTCTTCATAAGCAAGATTAACCGGAGTTCCTGCATAATTAACAAAACCATGCAAAGCTATTTCATAGAATGGAACAAATTCATCAATAATCGCATATTGATTTCCATGCAAAGTAAGGTTTGTAATAAAATCAGCATTTTCTACTGCATAGTCATTTCCGCCATTAATCATTATTCCAAGGCCTTTTTCCCGGGCCTTTTCAAACTGTTCCTTCTGCTTAGAAGCTTCATTAACACGAGACGAAAACTTCTTTTCATTAAAATCAGAAGAAAGGAGATTTCCGTTATCGCGATAAGAAATACCATTCAGCTTAAGCTTAGCAGCGGTCTTTATAAATTTTTCCGACCCCTGCTCTCTAAGCTTAGAATTTAAGAGATAATATGTATCCCGGTCCGGATCCCGTCCATACCAGATTGGAGAGTATTCATAAAGCTTACAAAGCTCATCACTTACGAAACGCGCAGAATCTTTATAAGCGAAGAAACCATTTGTAATTCCAGAGCGATATGCGGTCTGAACAGAGCCATCCAGATAAAGCTTTGCAGAAGTAGCTTCAGTATTTTTAAGCATTTTCTTAAAATCTGATTTTCCGCCCAATACTGAAATAAACTTTACCTTCTTCATCAATTTTTGACGTATACCACCATTAATGAAGCCAGAAAGCTTATAACTTACACCTTTTACTCCAAGCTCCTCAATTTCCTGGATGATATCACCAGCTTCCTTGTAGCTTGTAAGGCGGTAAGGTAAAACCTTAGGCATTCCAGCCACCTGCTGGATTTTTTCAATTGCACCTATAAGTTCAACTGCTACAGGTACATTTTCTGCCTTTGTTTTTTGAGCTCCAGGTAAAAGGATGTTTCTATAAGCCTTAGCCATATCCACATAAGAACCGCTGTCTACAAAAGTAAAGCTCTGTTCTATAGATTCGTTCTGTGGTAAAGCTTCTTCATAAACAAACTGAGAGCTCTGACTGCGGGCTGTTACCTCGTACTGTTCACGGTGAAGCATTTTATAATCGGCACGTACATAATTGTAGCTTCCAAGCTTTCCTGCAATTTCCGCGGTAATTCCGGCATATTCAGCACCCTTGTTGATTACTGAAAGTACACTGCTGTCAGGATAAGCGATTCCAAAGACAGGGAAAGCGGCACGGGTTTCTGTAATTACAGCCTTACGTTCTGTTGCATAATCCCAGCCATAAACATCAGCATAATAGCCGTTCTGCTTTGTTTTTCCATTATTAAAGTTGATTATACTTCCGCTTCCTTCAGGAATAAGCAGATAACCTTCTTCTTCCGGACCTGCTGCTCCAAAATATGGAAGTACAGAAACCTGGGTGATAGGATACTTAAGTCTGTAAGAAATCTCACTAAAAGGAATGGTTACTGTAAGAGTGTTTCCAGTAAGCTTATAAATCATAGAGATATTGAAAGCAGGAACTTCCTTTATATTTGATTCCTTATAAAGCTCCTTATTTTCAAGATAATCTTCATAAGTAAAGCCCTGTTTTCCAAAGATGTCTTCCATCTGTTCCTTTACGTGCTTCTGAACATTTTCAAAAACCAGGTAGAGGTTTTCATCCTCCATTCCAGGATACTTATCAAGCATTGCCTCAAGTTCGGCTCCCTTAAAGGAACTCTTATTGTACTTATGATATGCACGACCGACAGCATTTACATGAGATTTTGAAAGACCTTCGGTCCACTTGTCTAAATCAGACTGGTAAAGAATCAATGGGAAAATATACTCGCGGTCCATCTGACCAACCGTATAGTTTACCGTTATTTCGTTACCCTTTCTTTCAATGCTATAGAATTTACGCTGAACACTGTTTGTATAGGTGTCGTAAGTATCATCTGTTCCATTTTCTGTAGAATACTTAATAAGAACAGCAGACATCATATTGTTCTTTTCTTTTGTAAGTGCAAGCTTATCAGTTTTTGCACCTTCAGGACTTGAATGCCATACCTTGCCTGTATTCTTTTGAAGAACAGTAAAATTAGTTGTTGCCGGATCAATTTCAAATTTTATCTGATCATTTTCCAGCACATAATCAGAAGCCTTTTTTAACTCTGAATATTCATAATAATCAAACTGAGGCTGAACTGCCTTTCCTACCTGAACAAGGCGTATTACGATATATGTAAGAAAACCAAGAATCGCAAGTACTAAAGCAGATTTTATCCAGAAAATTTTTGTAGGCTTGTGAAATTCAAAGGTCTTTGTTTTCATCGGCTTTGGACGGCCAATATATCCTTCAGGATATTTTGATTTTTTAACCTTAGGCTCTTTAGGTGCTTTAGGCGCCTTTGGAGCTTCAGGCTCTTTTATCTTCTTTTCTTTTTCCATTTCTTTTACTCCTCCCCCGTCAGTTCAACCTGAAGATTACTTCTCTTCCGAGAGATATAAAATATGCAATACCCTGCGAAATCATACTGAAGAACAGGAGCATAATGAAAACGAATACCAGCATTCCGAAGGCCGTAAAAATTGTAAACAGGAGGGTCTTTCCAAAGCCATAAGCGTGAATCATCATCATAGCCATGAAGAGAAGGATTCCTACCCAGACAAAAGAAATGTCACTGAATACCCAATAGAAAGAAGCCTCTTCTCTTGTTACAAAATTACTTGCAATAATAAGCGGCAGCTGAATCAAAGGATAAGGTGTCATAGCATAGGCAGTACCCATATATATATCACCAAGATGGCCTTTGCCATCAAAGAGAGTTGTTACACCCCAGTTACAGATACAGAAAATAGCAAGCGGAAGAATGATTGTTGCCATTTCCATAAAGATATTAATTCTGTTCCAGTTAACATTCATAATTACAAAGTTAGTAAACTGGAGCTTCCATACGTGGGTAAGCAGAGACAGAATGACTATAAAATTTGCCGCAGCATAAGAGCCACGCTTTGCATGAATCAGATCCCAGAAGCCATCTGCCGGATGCCAGATTACATAAAATGCATATTTGAGTGTCTGCCAGAAATGCACGTAGGTTTCTTTCTGACGCAATTTGTTTAATTTTCTTGTTATATAACTCATAGCGTATCAAGCTCCCTTTTAATTTTCTTTACAATCTTAATTACAAAGGAAAGAACGATAAGGGCAATAATTACCCCCATTATCCAGCCAATATTACTTTCAATCCATTCTTTTCGGTAATACTTGAAAGCCTTTGAATAATTGCGGCGGTCTCGTTTTACCTTTGCATAATCCATAGCCTCCTTGTATTTTTTCTGACGCAGGCAGGCTTTTGAAAGTCCAATATATGCAAGATCATAGTTTCCATTATATTCAAGAACCTTAGACCAGGTTTCTGCAGATTCATCATATTGGCCGCAGGCAAACTGCTCGGTTGCCTTGTAAATAAGACTTCCGTAGTTTGTCGGAGTAAATACTGTAATTGATGCATTGAGGGTATCGAGCACAAAAAGATCCTTACCAATATGCTCAATGGCTGCAGGCTTTCGGAAGAAGCCGTCTATGTTACCACGATTACCAAAGGCAAACAGCAGGCGGCCCTGATTATCATAAGCAAAAATACGGCCACGGCTTTCGTCTACTGCAAGGTAAACCTCATCATCAAGAACGGTAATATCTGAGAACTTAGAAGGATCACTGATTCCCGCAGCATTACTCCACTGCAGATCTCCGATTGGAGGGTCCCAGTTTTTTACAAGAATATCTTTTCCCTGGGCATTAAGACGGCGGATTGGTTTAGCCTTATCAGACAGCAAATCCCATTCTTCAAAGGTCTTTGTTACTGCATAGATAAAGCCTTCATTATCTATATAGCAGTTTGAATATTCTACTGGTACAAAGAGCACCATCTTTTCTTTCTGAGCCTGAGTAGCAATTTTTTTCCAGATTAAATCTGTAATATTGTAAACTACTTCATTTGCTCCAAAAAAGCCCTGGAACTTTCCGTCATATTCATACTTTAAAAAGCCCTTGTTGATATTCTTGGCGGCAATGTAAGCACGTCCCTTTGAATCGGCAACAACCTTTTCTGGAAGGAATGCCTTGCCTTTTTCGTAGGTTGGATCATCCGGTTCAATAAGGGTGTAAATTTCCTTCAAATCCTTATCAACGCGGAGAACACGACCGTTGTTTGTATCAGCAATAAACATTGAGCCGTCTTCACTTACAAAAACATCTTTAGGGCTGCTGAACTGACTTTCACTACCATCCTTAAGATATACGTGATCTATCAGGCGGCTGAACTGAAGAGTTTTTTTCTCTGTGTATTCAAGCTCAATGATTCTGTTGTTATCTGTATCAACTACATAAAGCAGATTATCCTTAGCAAACAAAGAAGATGGATTCTTTAAGGCTGTACTCAGCTTCAAATCATCTGCATATACGACGTGTGAAACAGTATATGGGTCCGGAGATTTCTCCATTTCTCCCCAATAGTCATAGATATAAGAATCGCCTTTTGCAAAAAGTCCCGCACTCAGAGTGAGCAGACCGGCAATTATTAAAATTATCTTTCTTCTCATCATAGCGCTAGTCCTTAAGTCCTGAAGTAGCCATTGTTTCCATAATCTGACTCTGAGAGAAGAGGAAGAAAACAATAGGCACGGACATTGTAAATACGATAATTGCATTCTGCTGTCCGGTACGGGCAATTCCACCAAGAGCAACCTGATCCAGAGCATAGCGGATCATTTTTTTGCTTTCGGTGTAAATATACTGAACCTGGGCATTATTCCAGAGTCCCTGAATAGAGAAGATGGAAATTGTGAGCCAGGCAGGCTTTACGTTAGGCATTACAAGCTTCCAGAAGATGAGCATTTCATGGGCACCGTCAATTTTTGCTGCTTCAATCAGCGACATAGGAAAGCCGTCCATAAACTGCTTCATAAGGAAGAGTCCCAGAGAACCTCCAATTGCCGGAAGAATCAGCGACCAGTAGGTATCTACCATGTGCAGCTTACACATAATCAGGTAGTTAGGAATACCGGTTACCATACCTGTAAACATGATTGCAACAACCGCAAGACGGAAGAAAAGCTGTGAACCCGGGAAGCGGTATTTTGCAAGCACATAAGCGGCCATTGAAGCAAAAATTACATGAGCCACTGTACCAACAACTGTAATAAATACCGTATTCCATACATAACGTGAAAGAGGAACCCAGCCCTGACTCATTGTTACAAAAAGGTCTGTAAAGTTTCTGAAGGTCGGGTTACGAGGGAACAATGAAGGCGGATTTTTAAGAGCCTCATCGAGCGGTTTGAGAGCATTACAAACTGCAAACACAAGAGGGAACATCATCAAAACCGAGCAGAAGGCAAGGAAGATGTAAATTCCGATATCGCCACCAACAGAGCGGTTCGGCTTACGGCGGAATTTATAATGATGAATTGTCTGATCTTTATACATATTCTTAGATTTCATTTTCATCCTCCCCCATTAGTGTCCTACTCTGTTCAGAAGCTTCTGAACAAGCTTGTTACAGATAATCATTGTAAGGAACAAAACCGTTGCAATGGCCGAAGCGTATCCCATTTCGAAGCGGGTAAAACCATAGTCATAAAGGTGGGTTACAATTGTGTGGGCACAATAGTCTGTAGAAGGGAAACCAGCAAGCTGGAAGGTCTGATCAAATACGTTGAAAGACTGTGTAATAGACATAACGGCACCAAACATGAGCATTGGCTTCATATTTGGAAGTGTGATAAACCAGAGCTCCTGCCAGCGGTTCTGAATTCCATCAATATAACCTGCTTCGTACTGAGCCTTATCAATTCCCTTAAGACCCGCAACAAAAGAAAGGAAGCCTGTACCAAGCGACATCCAGAGGATTACAGGAATAATAACCTTCATTACATTATGAGGGTTTGTAAGGAAGAGAATAGGTGCATCAATAAGACCGAGGTTTCTGAGGAAGCGGTTAATCCATCCGTTCTGGTCATCACTAAAGAGCTGCTTGAAAACTACGTATGCATTTGCCGCAATGGAAGGTGCATAGAAAAAGAATACAACAAGCGTACGTACCCATTTTGGAAGCTCGTTAATCAGCCAGGCAAAAAGGAAGGCCATAATGTAGCCCACCGGTCCTGTTATGATGGCAATAAGGAAGGTGTTCTTTACTGCCGTAGTAAATACTTCATCTTCAAGGAAAAGATTGAGATAGTTTGTGGCTCCGATAAAATCCGGTTTTTCCAGAATATTGTAGTTTGTAAAACTAAAATAAATGGAAGTAATCATAGGAAGCACATAAAAAGTAATAAACAAAACTGCGTAAGGCAGAAGGAAAAAATAACAAATCTTGTTCACTCTTATGCTTCGGCCTAAATCAGAAAGAGCCAGCTTCTTTTTGGCTATATATTTATCTAATTTCTCGCTCATACTTTACTCCTAAAAATCCTCAGACACAGGAAGATTAAATTCCTTACGCTTACGGGTAAGCTCTTCATTAATCTTGCGGGTGTAATCTATAAGGGTTTCACGTGCGTCATCTTTGTCGTTGATTACGCGTCTTGTACTGTTTGCAACATGTCGAGGTGTATAATAAGAACCTGGAACCTCTGGAATTCCAATTGTCTGCTCCATAGACTCTTCGAGAATCTTAATCTGCTTAGAATTCCATGAAAGCTGACGAAGTGCCTCACGGTTTGCGGTTGCATAACGAGCCGAAGCACCAAGGAGGGCTTCCATTTCACGACCAAAGCGAACCTGAACCTCTGAAGAAACCCACCACTTCATAAATTCCCAGGAATTATTAAGGCGGGCTTCATTCTTCATAATCTGATTCCAGGTCTTTTCATCGACTCCCGGAATAATTCCGTCTTCAAACTTGTTACCGCTAAGGTTGCTGTAAGAAAGATCCAGATGCTCTACATGCTGATAATCATCAAGATTCTTTCCGTTCTTAATCATCATAGTACATACACCACCGGCGGCATTTGCACGGTTGATATTACCCTTTCCATCATCAACTCCAGGCAGATAGGTAAAGTCCCAAAGTCCTCGGATTTCCGGAGCACCAACTACTATTGTGTTATAGGTTGTATAGTTTGCAATTCCAATCGGCATATTACCGGTACGGAAATTGCTCATAAAGTCATAAATGATAGGAAGACCATAGCTGTTATAAAGGCTTGTATAGGTCTTGAAGGCTGCAATTCCGGCCTCGCTGTCTATAACACACTTTGAACCGTCTCTGCTGTAAAGCTGTCCGCCATTCTGATAAACCATTGAATAGAAGGCAGACATATCAGGCGCAACTGTACCTACGTTCGGATAAGGAACACCGATTGTAAGGTTGTTGCCCTGAAGTGTTGGAAGAATTTCAATAAGCTCTTCCCAGGTATTCGGAATCTCAAGCCCCAGCTGTTCAAGAATATCTTTTCTATAGAACATAAGGTTAAAGGTCTGCTGCTCAGGAAGCGCAAAAACACCGCCGTCATATTCATATGGCTTATAGGAACTAGGCATAAACCAGGAAAGAACCTCGTCACAATCCTTAAAGCGGCGGAGGTTTACGTTTGCATTACGCATAGCATAATCAACCGGTTGAGACTGGTAGGTAGAAATTACAACATCAGGCCCATTACCCGCAACTACTGCATTGAGCAGAGATTCAGGCTTAATAAGCTTAACGTTTACATTGATTCCAGACTGTGGGGTAAAGGAATCATCAATCATATTCTTAAGAACCTGGCTCTGGTCACGGCCTGTTACAATCCAAACTTCGATAAGATTATCTGAACCCTTTTTGTAAACACTTCCGAGTGCAGCAGAATCATACATGTAGGAATTTATAAATGATGCAACTTCATGACGCATATTCTTGAAGAAGTTTGAACGATCCGGTTTGATTTTATCTCCTGCTGCCTGAACAAGAAGATAATCCACATCAAGTTTTGTTTCTGTCATTGTAAGCATAGAAGAAGCAAGCGTTGTGATATTATCTTTAAAGTTTACAAAGCCACGGGTAATTTTATCCGGATGCTTGTAGAACTGCTCCAACTGAAGGGCAAGAGTTTCTGCCGGAGAAATCTGATTTGATTTTTCGCCTGTTATTGCGACAAAATCATCGATCAGTTTGTAAAGGCGGCGACTTTCAAGCAGCATTGCCTCTACCTCATCCGGATAAACCTTGTGAATTTCATAGTCACGGTTCAAATCAGGATTTGTTCCGGTAAGAACAAGAATTGTTCGGTAAATAAGATTCAGTCGGTAAACAGAATCCTGAATTCCCTGAATTACCTTACCAATATCTCCAAGAGTTGCCTCCAGTCTGATAGTATGACTTCCCTTCTTAAGGTAGAACTGATAAGGCTTTTTCTCCTCATCAGAAAGAGTTGCAAACTGCCAGTCTGAATCATACTTAAAGCCGATTGATTTAAGTCGGTCTATAGGAATCTGATTATCAATATATACAGAGCGGTAAGCTACATAACCTCTTTGGAAGAACTGTCTTGCCTTAATGGAAATTGTATACCAGCCGTCCTCCGGAACTTCAAATTCCCACTCAATCCACTGCCCCGGGATTTTCCAGGAATCACCACCAGTATAGTTTAATATTGTCTGTTTTGTACTGTAAGGATCTGTAATTGCGGAAGAGCGGTCATAACGGGCAAACAAAGAAGGGTCTGAACGGCGAACGGAAGCTTCACCCTGAACCCTTAAGTTAAAATCTTTCTTTTCGAAAGTGTCCGGTTTACGAGGCTGCATTGCAAGATACTGCTCGTAAGTGTTATATACAACAACCGGTGTAAGTGAAAGTCCGCTGATTGCCATAGGCTCACTTGTTGACTCAATGGTAATCTCATTTTCGCCCTTTTTAAAATAGAATTTATAAGGATCAACCTCATAGCCGAGGTCACTCTTAAAGCATACAGTCTGATAGTCGAAAAACTCTACCTGGGTCGGACGAATACTGTTTCCACGGTTATCGTATTTAATAGGACCGCCGTCCTTCCAGAGTCTGAAGAAAGCAAGCGTATCGGCACCTGTAAAAGGCATTTCGCCGTTTATATACAGAATACGTTCCATATTAACGTTTCTGGATGGAACAGCTATATATTCCATACTGAGATTATAAAAGCCCTCTTCAGGAACTTCTACTTTCCAGGTTACAGAAGACTCTTCTTCTGTAAAGACAACATCTTTTCCGTTGTAGTTTTTCTCAATATGTACGCCGTTTGAAGCTGTTGCAACATAATCCAGGATATTTACTGTAATTTTACGATCCGGATTTTTTGCAGACGAATGCAATCGTAAATATTCGTCATAAGTTTTAACAGAGGAAGAAGCTCCAATACTTGTGGTTAAGTCATAATTCTCGTACTTACTGCGAAAATCTTTTTCAGGAAAAAAACTTGGTATTGCAAAAATGAGGATGATAACTGCAATAGTTATCAGAGCATTACGCAACGATTTATTAATTCTTATTCCTACCATAATAGATTTATTCTATCATAAGTAGAGATTTATACCATAGGAAAAAATTCTTACTTAAATACGTCTGGTCAAGGCACGCTTCGCTTAAAGCCTTGACTCAGCCGTTTTGCAGATTGATAACAATTATCAATCTGCAATAAAAGAGCCGGCTCATATTAATGAGTCGGCTCTCCTACCCCCGTCTCCGCTTCATTTTTCGCTGAAGCTAAAAGGTCCGGGGCCCCAGCACATTTTAAGCGCTTCTTCGATTATTACTTTTTAAAGTAGCTGTCAAAATCGTCATCTGAATGAAGCTTACTGTCCTTTTCTGATGCATGTTTTGCAGAAGCGGATTTTTTCTCTTCTTCAGGATCTATATTTGCACTTTTGAGGTTTTCTGTATCATCTTCTGAAAAATCCTCGTCATCATAAGGCATAACAATGCACATAATAAGGTAAACAAGAACTCCCAGCCCCTTTACAAGACAAAGAATTGCCGCAATTACACGAACAATTGTGGGATCCATATTGAGGTATTCTGCGAGACCACCACAAACACCACCAATCATTTTGTTTTTTCTTGATTTATAAAGCTTTTTCTTGCTCATAATTATTCATCTCCTTTTTCTTAAGCATTAATTTTGATTGCTACAGAACCCATTCCTACATTTACAGAAAAATGGTTCGCCAGCTTCTGATTGTTGTAAATCTGGCAGACTCCACTTTTTTTATCGTCATTAAAGCGGAAATCACCAAGGCCAACCTTAGCATCATAAGAATAGCTTTTTGGATCGCCACTAAGCTCCAGGTTTACACTTCCCATTCCACAGTCCAGATTTACACTGCCGGTTACACTTCCCTTATACTCAAGATTTCCCATTCCACAGCGCATATCTATATGACCACCGAATATTCCGTTAAGAACCATATTTCCGGCACCAACATCCACATTTCCGGCAGCACATTTCACAGAAAGTTCTTTTGTTGTAAGTTTTCCGGCTCCAATTGCGATGCGTATTTTTTCCAGTTCTGCATTCTTTGGAATTGTAACAAGAACTCGGGGAACTATGCGGCTACGGCGGTTATGGCTCCAGAAGTTCAGATTAAAGCGGTGTGAATTGCTTACAACCAGGGTTCCTTCCTTACTCAAATAGCAGTTCATACATTCTTCCGGAAGACCTCTGGTTTCAATGCTGTATTTTTCACCTTCAATAACAACAACCTCTGCTGCTCCAAAGTCCATAGAAAGCTTTTTTACTTCTTTTTTATCAAATTCAAAGTAAAGGGCATCTATACTTAATCCAGAGGATGCTCCTTCCCTGTCATCTTTTTTTCCAGAATCCCCATCGTCATTTGCCTTTGTATCAACAAGTGCATTTGCAAATTTTTCGATGATTGTTTTTGCAAGCTCTTCAGGACTTCCCAACTCCCTCATAACCTTTTCATCATCATCAGCTTCATCAAAATAATCTGAATAATACTGAATAGCTTCTGCCTGTTCATCACTTGAGAGGGACATAATGCTTGATTTCAGTTCGTTTAAATATTCTTCTCTAGTCATATTTAGTTATCCTCCGATTTCTTACCCATTAAGATTTCGTCTACACCATTTCTAAAAAGTACCCACTCTGAGCGGTACTTATCCAGCAGAATCATACCATTTGAAGTTATCTTATAGTATCTTCTGTTTCTGCCCTGAAACTCCATGTCGTAAGTTTCAAGGTAACCGTCCTTCTGGAGTCGCCTCAGCACCGGATAAAGGGTGCTTTCGGAAACATCCATAATTTTACGGACATCCTGCGTAATCTTGTAGCCGTAGGTTCCTTCAAGACTGACAACAGCCAGAACCACAGCATCAAGCAAGGCAGAACCCGCGGTAAAAATCATGTTCACCTCCTATAAGCTCCTCGCCTGCTCCTTCGCTTTTATAATATTGTTTAGATATCTATATTATATAATATATAATATTATAACCCTAAAAGTCAAGAAAATTGTTACTGTTTTATAAAAAAATTCCTCACAGAGCACACGGAGCTCACAGAGGGATATTTTTTTTATTAAAAATCTCTGTGACATCTTTAGCTTTGTGAGGAACAAAAAAAACGGCAGACCCGATAAAGGATCTGCCCAAAATCTTTAAATTAGATATGAAGTTTTATATGATGATTACATACCATAAGTAGAGATGAATACACCGGCTGCAATCGCTGTACCGATTACACCTGCTACGTTTGGTCCCATTGCGTGCATCAAAAGGAAATTTGTAGGATCTTCGGCCATTCCAACCTTGTTTGCAACGCGGGCAGCCATTGGAACTGCTGATACACCGGCCGAACCGATGAGCGGATTAATCTTCTCTTTAAGAAAGAGGTTCATAATCTTAGCCATGATAAGACCACCAGCAGTAGCAACTGCAAAAGCAAGAAGACCAAGAACTATGATACCAAGAGAGTTGGCATGCATAATCTTTTCCGGAGTCATCTGTGAACCTACACCAAGAGAAAGAAGAATAGAAACAATGTTCATCAACTCATTCTCTACAGTCTTTGAAAGACGCTGTACAATTCCAACTTCCTTAATAAAGTTACCGAATGCGAGCATACCGATAAGAGGAGCTGCAGGAGGCAGAAGAAGAATTGTTACGACAAGCAGAAGCAGAGGGAAGAGAGTCTTTTCTGTCTTAGAAACAGGACGGAGCTGACTCATCTTAATCTGACGTTCCTTCTTAGAAGTAAGAAGCTTCATAATTGGTGGCTGAATCATTGGAACCAGTGCCATGTAAGAATAAGCGGCAACGGCAATTACAGCCATCATCTCTGGAGCAAGTTTACCAGAAACGTAGATGGAAGTAGGACCATCAGCACCACCAATAATGGCGATGGCACAAGCCTGCTTCATGTTATAGTCGATTCCAGGAATAAAGTTCATTGCGGCAACACCGAACAAGGTAGCAAATACACCAAGCTGTGCGGCACCACCAAGCAAGGCTGTCTTAGGGTTAGCGATAAGAGGACCGAAGTCTGTCATAGCACCAATTCCCATAAAGATAAGCATTGGGAAGAACTCGTTTCCAACTCCTGCATTGTAGATGATATGAAGCATACCATCTGGACCATCACCCATTCCTGCACCAGGAATATTTACAAGAATAGTTCCGAATCCGATTGGAATCAAAAGCAGCGGCTCAAAGCCCTTAACTACTGCAAGGTAAACGATGAGGAAGCCGATGGCAAGCATGATAAGGCGCTGCCAGCCCTTTACCGGGTGAGCGGCAAGGTCTGCAGCTGCCTGAGCGGCCTGCTCTTCCTTTGCAATTTCCATTGCTTCCTTAGAAGCCTTTTCCTCCGCAATTTCTTCCGGAGTAGGATTATGAATCATTTTATAGATTCCGGTATTTTTTCCAACATTCTTAAAGAATGATGAAACCGAAATTGGCTTAATGTTTTCTGAACCTTTGATGACTGTTGATGAAGCATAGCTGCTGCCGGATGCGCCGGTACTTCCTGAATCAGAAGCCCCGCAGCCTGCAAAAGAAAGTGCCACAGCAATCAGACAGATTACAGTAGTAATCTTAAGGTACTTGAATTTATCATTTTTT
>CAMNGG010000295.1 GCA_946537975.1 uncultured Treponema sp.
GGAACCTCATCTCCAGAATAAGTAAAGGGTCCCGCAAATCTTCTTGTTTCAGAATAATGATTCAAATCTGTATAAGTTCGTACAGAAAGATATATCTGCCGCGCCTTAGTATCTGTTTCCTGCCAGAAAAGGTAAGTTTTTTTTCCGTCGGCAGAAGAAACAGTAAGCGGAAAGCGGGAGTCTGTATCTGTAAGAAGCTTTGGATTCTCCCAGTAAAAATCCGCGCCGAAAAGAGGCTGTATAAATAAAGCGGCGAAAAGCATTATGAGGAATAAGATTTTTTTTAGAGCTCTTGTATTTTTCTTCATCATCTTCTGCCTAACTTCGTGCCTCAATCTTATTCTTCAAATCCTTTATTTTCTGCGAATTGGAATTCTGAGGCTTTTTCAAAAGCTGCTCAACAATAGCATTTGCTCCTACTACATTATTATTCTGAAGTCTCTGAATTGCAAGCTGATAAAGTCTTTCATCTTCGGTAGAAAGAACTGTCGCAGTATTTCCACCAATCTTTGTTGTAATTCTATCCTTTAAAGTCATTGCCTCCTGATTATCAGAAACAAGAGCCAGAGCTTCATCTATTTTTGAAAGCGCACTCTGAAGCTTTGCTGTGTCATTTCCGGCAGAACTGTAAATTTTCTGCGCATCAGCAATAAGCTTTTTAGCACGGCTTGCACCAGTATTTGTAACCGGCTTCTGACGAATTCCAATATCAATTTCAACCTGATATATTAAATCCTTGAGTCCCTTATAAGACGGGTCGAGCTGGTAATAATCAAGGAGATTTGCATAACCTTCCTGCTGAGTATCTTTACTCTTGCACATCATTTTTGCCATTTCAATTTTCTGGGCAAATTCTTTATTAAACTTTTGTGGATCCAGAAGGCGGTTAATGCGGAGTGTAAGTATTGAAGCCTCCTGATTCAGAGGATATACATATTGCAGCTTTTGTATACTCTCAAGTGCAAGCGCTAAATCAGCCTGCCCTCCACTTCTGTCTCCCTCACCGATTTTACGGCTGCCTTCATCGAAATACTGATAGGCCATATTTAATAGCTGAGACATTTCCGGATACTGAGGAGCCGATGGCAGGATTTCTCGGCCGGTCTTCATTGAGATTGCCGTATTTACAAAATTTAAGAGATTTGTAATTTCTTCATCTTCATCAACATTAGTAACAGCCCAGCGGATTTTTGCCTGATTTAAATATTTTTCTGCATCATCAAAGCGTCCGTTAAAATAGGCATCCTTTGCGAGGGTTTTAAGTTCTCGTACTTCACGCACAACAACCTCATTTTCTGCTTTAGCTATATTTTCTCCGAGCCTCTGAAGCTTACTGTCTGTTTCACTTCGCAGCACTTCGTCATTCTGATTTGTAAGCGATTCATCATATTTTGTAAGTGCATCCTGCAGTTTTTTACGGGCGGTTTCAAAATCATTATTTCTGAGGGCATTCTGAGCTTCATTAAAACGAATATCAGCTTCGTTTCTGGCAAGCTGAGCCGCATTCATCTGGCGTCGCGCAGAGGCAATCTGTTCCTGTGAAGCATTTATAAGGCTTCTAAGCTTTTCCCTTTCTTCATCAAAATAAGACCTTGTTTCAGTGATAAGGCTGTCCACACTCAGCTCACCTTCTACACTTTTTGTCTGAGCCTGATAGTTTTCCAGAATTACTGTCTCATACCCATCAATAGCCGCAATCCCACTTTGAGCCCTGCTTTGCGCATAGCTGGAAATTTCTACCGCAAGATCCGGATAGCTGTAATAAATTCCAAAATCAAGCTCCGGATCAGAATTAAAGGTATCTTCATAAGCAGGCGCTTTTGAAATATCTGCCTTAAGCTCAGAAAGCACATTCTGTGGAATCTTGGTAAAGAAGCCCTCTTTGTATTTGTCTGATGAATTATAATAGGCAAGCGCATTGCTATAAAGTTCATCAGAACTGTTTTTGTAGTAAGCAGTGATTTCTATCCAGGAACGGTTAAAGATTTCTGCCGTTCCGGTAAAAATCGAATCGAGCATTTCCGTATATCTGGCAGCAAGTCCATCAAAATCACGCCTTGAAAGAGAAGCTGCGGCCTCGTCGTAGGAAGCAGACCATGGATAATTTTCCAGCCGCTGACTTTCTTTATCTCCAATTGTCTGAGAAAGAATGCTGCTCAATTCAAAGAGGGAACGAACCTCAGCCGCCTCTGCTTTTCCTGCCTTCAGATTATTAATTGTTTTTTCCTGTTCAAGGCCCGCAGTCTGAACCTGTTCATAAACATTCGCAAGTCTTAAAGAATTTGTACAGAGATTTTGTGCGTAATCACATAAAACATAATAAGCTTCATAAGGATTATTCAGAGCATGAGCATCCTGCTGCTCAGACTCCGCAAGCTTATAAATATCAAGGACTCTTTTTTCAAGTCCCGAATAACGGTTTACTTCATTAACCAGAGAGGCATTTATTGCTGTTTCATAGCCCCTGTATTTTTTCAACAGAAGGGAATATACCTCTTCGTTCATACGTCCAACGGCATCATTCCACTGGGCATTAACTGCTCCGAGGATTCCTGAATCCGGTACTGTATCTATACCAAAAACAAAACGGAACATAAATGGCAGAAAGGAAGCATCTGTTAAATCTGAATTAAGCTTCTGTACCTCGGCAAACTGTGTCTGCAGGTCCTGGCCGATTTTTATAATTCCATTTCTCAAACTGTTATAATTTTTAAAATATGCTTCTACCTCGGAAAGCCGGTTCACGGCCTGGTCATATTGTTCGGCTCTGACTGCTTTTATAAATTCATTTACGGCATTACTAAAGCGCGGCAGATAGTTTTTCTCTTCAAACTCTGCAATCCGCTGATCGAGTTCCGCGAGTGTGGCATCCACGGCACTGGTGATTTCAACGTTATCTTCCTGAGTTTCATAAAAATCGTCGCGGTAAAGCCAGAAGCCTTCCTTTGTCTTTTCTACTGCGGCTACATATTCGCCATTGTGAGACAGTTCAGCTGTAGCATTTTGTATTTCCAGGAAGAGAGCACGGAAATAGTTAAACTCGGCCGATTTTTTCAAATCCGCAATAAACTGAAGGTTCTGGTCGGACGGGTGCTTTTCGAATTTTTCAAGCTGGGCTGTAATTTCGTAAATCTCTTTATTATTACCCGGATCTGTCTGAATCAGTTTAATCAGTTTTTCTGCCAGAATTGAATACTGATTTCTCGCATGCATAATACGCTTAATACGGGTCTGGGCAGCGTCAAACTTTTCCGGATTTTTTTCGATGTAGATATTCAGCTGCTTAAGGGCTTCATCATATTCAGTACGGCGGATTAAGCGGTCAATTTCAAAAAGAGACAAATCATCCTTTTCCTGGGCTTTCTGGGCAAAAGCACAGGGAGTGGCGAGAAAAATCATAATTGCAGAAATAAGGACAATTTTCCTTTTCATCATTTATATTATATTTTATTTTCGGCAAATAAGATATTATACTTATAGAAAAGAATTAAAATTCCGAAAAATATAATGAAGATGAAGACAAAGGGATTTTTCACCCGCAAGGTAACATTATCACTACTTCTCCTTACTTTAGCTGTCTGCGGCAGAGGCTATTCTCTTTCTATTGCGGATGCCAGCTCTACTTTGGGTGATTTATTTTCTTCATTTTCGGATCCTAACGAAGGAACTACTTCTTTCCGTTCTCTTCTGCTTCCTTTCGGCGGCCGAACTGAAAGTCTGGGAAATGCTTACACGGGTCTTTGTGATGATATAAGCTACCTCCGCTATAATCCTGCGGCGGGTTCTATACAAAAAGAAACACAGGTTGCCCTCTTCCACAACTCCTGGATTGCAGACTCAAAGCTTGAAACTCTTGCCTTTACTACAAGATTCAAAAACATTCCGCACTTAAGCTACGGAGGTTATGTTTCCTGCTTCTATCTGCCTTTTACAGAATATGATTTATTTGGTGAAAGGGTTGCCGGAAGCTATTACACCGAAACTGTAACTGCCATTAATGCTTCCTACAATCTTCTTGCGGGCTATGATTTTAAGGGACTTGCCGCAGGAATTACACTAAAAGGAGCCTTTCGAGGCATGCCTGATTATACTGATAACAACACAGGTGCCATTATTTCCGGCTCAGGGCTTTCACAGAGTGCCTTTGCCATTATGGCAGATGCCGGAATTATGCTGCAGTTCAATTTTCTTAAGTTTTATTCCTCCAGAGAACCTAATGTCCGAATTGGAATTTCTGCCCAGAATTTTGGACTTTCCTTTACAGGCTTTGGTCAGGGGTTAGAAAAAGATGATCCGCTGCCGTCAACGCTGGGCGCGGGAATTTCTGTTAAGCTTATTAAACCTATTACGGTTTCAATAGATTTCATTCAGCCCCTTAATCTTTTTGATATTGGAACTTATCTGATTCCTTACATAAATACAGGTCTTTCCATTCAGTTTGCCTCTTTTGTTTCTCTGCTCGCAGGCTTTTCACTTAAAGGAGCAAATCCACGTATAAGCACCGGACTTGAATTTGAAGTTGCTAAAATCAGATTGAACATGAACTACACTCTGGATCTTACAACTTCTCTTGCCCCGCTTAACCGTATAAGCCTTTCTGCAAAGATTCTTCTTGGAGACAAGGGCCGCAGTATTACAGATGCTCAGGTTGATGAATACTACAAAATCGGCTTAAAATATTATGCTGATGCAAAATGGGAAGATGCTATTCTTGTCTGGGAAGAGGCCCTTAAATTAAATAAGCGCTTTGACCCGGCCATTCAGGGAATTCAAAGCGCCCGTTATCAGATTGAAATGTTCCGAAAGATTCAGGAAAGCTTAATACTCGACTAGCAGACCTTTGTGTCAAGCTATCTCTTCTTGCAGAAAATTCTATAATTCATCCATGGGAAAACAGAATCGCGGGCTTCCAGTCTGGTAAGCCACTCTGTACTTACAGTATTTGATCCTAAAGAATCAAAAACCGAAGTAAAGGCCGCAATTGATTCCTTAAAACGCTTTTCTGCAAACTGAGGAAATTCGCTTCTGTTTATCATTTTCGCAAGATTAAGGCTCTGTGCAATCATAAGCTCTTTTGCGCCAAGATTCAAAAGACGAGTTTTTAAGCCCGTATCCATTGGGAAGCGACCCGCAAGATCAATCATTCTTTCACAGCTTTTGTGGATATAACGCATCATCCAGCAATTCTTGCTTGAAAGAAGATTTTCGCCATAACCTGCTCCACTTCCAGCTGAAAAATATGGTTCAATTTTTTCAAGGTTGTACTGTTCATCGCACATTCTGTCGCAGGAAAGAAGTGAGAGGCCGGCTTTATCAGCTTTTCTAATTACAGCTTCAAGCCAGGCAATACATTCTTTCCAGGTTTTACTCAGCTTTGAAATATCCAGCGTACAGATTTCTGTTACAAAATTACATTCTGGCAGCAGTTTTTCTGCACTTGAAAGAGTCTGAAGTCTTTTATCTACAAAAGCCTGGGCATCTTTTTCTACCTGAGCGGCTGCACAGTCTTTATCGTAAAGACAGCCGGAATCTTTAAAGCAGCGGTTCCAGTATTTGTAACCTGTAGAATAACGGATTCCATCCTTATCGATTAAGACTGAAAGCTTTTCCATAGGCAGCTCATAGCCTACGTCTCTATTCTGATTTCTGTAGCACTCATTATAAATAATGCCGTTTTCACCAAAAAGCTCAGAGTCAATAACCCGGTTTCTGCCAAAAATAACAAGAGAATTATCTGTTCTGGAAGGATAGAAAATACCTGTTTCAGGAACCTTTTCTGAAAAAAGAATGCTTCTGGAATCCAGAATTGTATAGGTGTAACCGTAGGCTCTTATAAGCTTTTCAATTCCCGGTGTATAGCCCATATCAGGCAGCCAGAAGCCTTCCGGCATAATTCCAAAATACTGACGATAGGCATGAAGTCCGCATTCAATCTGTGCAGAAATGATTTCCTTCATATCAGCATAATGCGGCATAAAAATATCTGTACCGCAGGTTCCCATAATTTCTATGTAGCCGCGGGTCATATATTCCGCAAAAACCGGAATCAGATTTTTGTTGTACTTATCCTTAAAATCGGCAATAAGCTTTTTATTTTCTTCAATCGTTGAATTTATAATTTCACAGATTTTACTGTCTGCCTTATTTCTTCTTAACTCTGCTTTGCCCAGGGTATTTCTCTTTTCAAGCCAGCTGATATATTCATCCTGAAGAATCGGATCAGAAAGCATATTACAGAGTACCGGTGGAAGTACAAGAGTAAAACGGTACTTTATGTTATCTTCCTCCAGTTTTTCTATCATTCGCAAAAGAGGAATATATACATTTGAAATTGCCTCAAAAAAATTATTCAGTACAGGCGCGTTATCGTGTAAATCCTCATCTGTATGACGTATAAAATCCTGACTTGCCTTTATTACAATACCCAATATTTTCTGCATAACTTATCTCCGCCCTATTATAAAAAAGAATGTCTGTGATTTTTATACTGTTCTGTAAGAAGCTCTTTTATTCCGGAAAGCTCTAATACAGGAGAAAAAGCTTCGTCACGGCCCGGCTGCAAATCATTTACAACTGCGGCTCCCTGTGGAATTGAAATCACAGGTGAGAAGGCAATAACTTCACCCGCTCCACCTTTTACACAAACCAGTTCAACTTTTATATATTTTTTTCCCTTTGGAAGAAGCACATATTGTTCCTGACTCTGACTTGGAGTCTGTACTTCAAAGGCCTCCTCCGGCTTCTGGTCTTTTGGATCTGAAAAAGAACAGATTCTCAATTTAAGACTGCAGGAAGGATTATCTTCTATTTTGGCCGCATCTGTAGAATTAAGATTCCAGAAAACAAAGAGCCAGGCTGGATTTCTTAAAACACAGGATACTTGAGTTTCGTTAAAATTTCCGTTTAATATCAGAGGCTGCTGATCATCGCTTTCGGAGGCAATAATCATTTCGTCTTCTCTGTTATTTGATTCTTCAGCAAGTTCAAGAAGTTCTGCTATAAGGAAGCGTCTGTCCAGATCTTCAGGGACATCAACCCCATATTCATCTGCAAGCTGCACAAGGTCTGAAAATGAAAGTTTTTCAAGCGAAGCACGATTTATAGTATCTTCATTCATAATTACAACATAATCTAAAAAAAATTGATTAGTGTCAATCTTTTTTAGAAAAAAACTAAAGTCAAAAACACAATATCCGATAATAAAAGTGTTGGTGATAATATCGGGTGGGTAACGACATCCAGACATCTGATAATTAACTCCTATGTTTGCTTAAAAAAGATGAAAAGTGTGTGAGACTTTTCATCTTTTTTTTTGCTTTTAACCAGGTTTGCTATATTAAATTAAAGATTTGTCGTATAATTGCCGATATAATAAATGGAATAATATCGAAAAATGGAAACTATTAATATCAGTGCGCTTCGTGCAGGTATAACCTATACAAGCGACCTTATGGTAGACAGTTCATTCCTCATCCTGCCAAAAACTGCTGAAATGACAGATGAACTCATAAAAGCCCTCAGACAATGGGGCTTTGAGGATGTCATCAGCGAGGGGTCAATAAGTCTTGGTGGTGATATTGGCGTTTCCAAAGAAGCTGAAGAAGAAAACGAGCAGCAGAAAGAAAAAATCGGTGTAAATGTAAAGAAGGCCATTGAAGATTCAAAGCATTCCGCTGTAGGAAACAGTGATGCCGCAAGAATGGAGCTTGTACATTCGGTTTATGAAGAATACATGAATTACATTGAATCTGTATTTACCCACTATGCTACTCATAAAGAAATAGACCAGGATGAGCTTGCAGACACAGTTCAGGACCTCTGTATTTTTATTAAAGAACACAAACGATATATTTTACGCGTAAATGCGACAATTGAAGTTGAAAACAGAAACTTTTTGATTATTCATACAATGCGGACAACTGTTCTTTGCCTCGCTATTGCTTTACAGCTGCACCTTAATCTTTCAAAAATGATTGAACTGGGAGTTACCAGTATTCTTCACGAAATTGGTATGCTGCGTCTTCCACCACAGCTTTATATGTCTTCAAGAAAGCTTTCGGTGCGTGAAAAGGCACAGATTTCAAAACATACCCTGCTCGGCTATACAATCATTAAAGATTTAAATTTTGGTCTTTCTATTCAGCTTGGTGTACTTGAACATCACGAAAAAGAAAATGGAACAGGATATCCGCGCCGGCTCACAGGTGAAAAAATTTCTTCTAACGCAAAAATCATTGCCGTAGCCTGTACATATGAAGCCATATCTTCTCCAAGAAGCTATAAAGATGAAAAATCTACCTTCGATGCACTTCTTGAGCTTATACAGAACAAAGAACATGCCTATGACGGTTCTGTAATTAAAGCTCTTCTCTATACAGTTTCTCTCTACCCTATCGGAACCTTTGTATATCTTTCTAACCGCAAGGTAGCAGAAGTAATTGATACAATTCCTGATAATCCAAAAACTCCTATTGTTCAGCTGCTTACTGAAAAAGATACGGATGGTTCCTTAAAAACACTTCAGATTGGCGAAAACAACATCAATATTCTTCGTATCCTCACAAAGCAGGAAAAAGAAGATATTATTAAACTCGTAAAATCAAAATCTGCTTCGACAGAAAAGTCTAAAAATGCTTCGGATACTATTGAAGATATCGAAGAAGCGGCAGAGGTTATGGAAGAAGTAACTGCTGAAGTTACAGAAGCTGCTCCTGCGCAGGAGACACCACCTGCAGCTGATAAGGCTCCGGAAAAAAGCCCTGTTCCAGAAGCACCGGAAACAGCTCCGGCTAAACCTGCTGAAGCAAAGACAGAAACAAAAACACAGGAAGTTTCTGAAGATAATCCTGAAGGCACAGAAGAAGTCGATATCAGCATTTTCGGGTAGATTTTCGATCGTAGGCTGCTCGCGTAGTCTCGCAGCTTGAGCCATTTCGAGCGATAATCCTAAAACGACCCGCTATCGCAGCTCGTTTTTTAACGGATTTTCGATTTTAGGCTGCTCGCTAGTCTCGCAGCTTGAGCCGGAACGAGCGATAATCCTAAACTGGCCCGCTGTCGCAGCCCAGTTTTTAACGGATTTTCGATTTTAGGCTTAATTAAAAAACATCCTTATTTTTTCTACATCCTCGTGGAACTTTTCATCTATTACCGGAGGATGTTCATTAAAATATAAAATCTGATTTAATTCGTCCTGATTTTTTACTCCCCAGATAGGAAGCACACTTTCGTATTGATGAAGGAAACCGAAAGCAAGCGGGATATTTTCTATTACACCACCACACAAAGGCTGCATGGCAATAAAGCCGACATCATGCTCTTCACAAAGCTTTACAAGTTCTATTGTATCATCGCTGCTTATCATACTGAATGGAAACTGTATTGTTTCATAACAGTCTGAAAGTACAGCCTTTTTTGCAGTTTCAAAATTAGTGGTTACGACACCAATGTGAGCGGCCATTTTCTGTTTTTTAAAATCAGCCAGAGTATCGTAGATTTTATCTGCCCCACCCGGCAGCGGCAAAAACTTTTCAGTTTCAAGCTGATATAAGTCTACAGTGTCGCAGTGAAGTGTCATAAGACTTGTTTCCATATCACGCTTGATTTCTTCTGAAGTTTTTGCATCTGTAGTTGTAGAAAGAAATACGTTACGGCGGATATCATAGAGCGCATCTCCAAGCAGCTTTTCACTCTCCGGAGTTTTGCGCGAGGTATCAAAGAGATTTATTCCTTCCTCATAAGCCTTGCGAACCAGAAGGGCAACAGACTCGTCACCACCGGCCTCGGTAAGCTTCATGGCGCCAAAAGCTACGCGAGAAATGAGAAGATCTGTTTTTCCTAATCTAACGTATTCCATTTTTTCCTTTTGTCGGAGATTTGATAAAAAAAGAAAATGTGGGACGCAGGCAAAATGAAAAAGGGGGTCCCAGGGTCGCGATAAAATCAAGCGAAGCGAGATTTTATCGCAGGGGCACCCTGGGGGATTACTTTTTCAGTTTTGCCGTAGCTGGGACCCGCATTTTATTTTTTTATCTGATTACCGGCTTGTAATTTTTGATTGCTTTCTGGATAAAGAATACGAGGTCATCGAGGGCAACGCGTTCCTGTTCCATGCTGTCGCGGTAGCGAACTGTTACTGTGTTGTAAAGCTCGTTTGCAGAACCGTCTTCTTTCTTTTCCTGGATAGTGTCGTAGTCTACAGTTACGCAGAAAGGAGTTCCAACTTCGTCCTGGCGGCGGTAGCGCTTACCTACAGTGCCTGAAGTATCGTAATCAGTTACAAAGTCTTCCTTGAGCATGTGCTGGATTTCCTTTGCCTTTTCTGCAAGTCCGTCCTTCTTCATCAAAGGCAAAACTGCAACTGTGATAGGTGCTAAGCGTGGGTCAAGGTGAAGTACTGTTCTGTAGTCTTCAGGTTCACCAGCCTTTGCAACATTCTGTTCTTCATAAGCTTCGCAGAGGAACATAAGGAAGTTTCTGTTCAAACCGGCAGAAGTTTCAATTACATAAGGAATGTATTTCTTGTTTCCATCTTCCTGATCGATATAAAACATATCCTTCTTTGAGTATATCTGATGCTGTGTAAGGTCAAAGTCTGTACGGCTGTGAATACCTTCGATTTCTTCAAATCCAATCGGGAAGTTGTAAGTAATATCGTAAGCATCCTTAGCGTAGTGGGCAAGCTTGTCGTGATGGTGCCACTTGAGCTGCTTTTCTGGAATACCGTATTTGAGGTAGAACTGCCAGCGATCCTTTCTCCAGCGGTCAAAAGTTTCATCCTCTGTACCAGGCTTACAGAAATATTCCATTTCCATCTGCTCAAATTCGCAGGTACGGAAAATAAAGTTCTTGAAGATGATTTCGTTACGGAAAGATTTACCAACCTGAGCAACACCAAAAGGCACCTTCATACGGTTAGACTGAACAATGTTCTTAAAGTCTGTAAAAATACCCTGACAGGTTTCAGGACGGAGATAAATCAAATGGCTGTCGTCTGCGATTGGTCCCTGATATGTTTTGAACATAAGGTTGAACTCGCGAACGGCTGTATACTTGCGGTTTTTAGAACCACAGGTAGGACAGTTGATATTTGCATCGATGAAAGCTTTCATTTCATCGTGTGTCATTGTGTCTACAGGTTTTCCAGGATTTACATCAGGATTAGCTGCCACAAAGTCTTCGATTAATTTATCTGCGCGGTGGCGGGCATTACATTCAATACAGTCAACCATTGGGTCAGAAAAGTGATCGACGTGACCGGATGCCTTCCAGGTTGTGTGATGCTGGAAGATTGCAGAATCAAGACCAACTACATCATCGTGCAGCTGAGTCATGTAGTGCCACCATTCATTCTGAATATTTCTTTTGAATTCAACACCAAGTGGACCGTAGTCCCATGCACCTGCCTGGCCACCATAGATTTCTGAAGCCTGATATACAAAGCCTCGTCTCTTACACAAGCTGATGATTTTGTCTAAGGTACATGCGTGTGTGTCTTTTTCGTTATTTGCCATATTTATTACCTCACTTTACGACCCTGGCGTGGGCCATTTTTGATTTTTTCGCCACGACGCACCGGGTAAGGCCGCCAATGGCTTTTAAGTTGTAAGTGTGAGAGTATCATAAAAAGAGATTGTATGCAAACGAAAAGATTAAGCGTCTGCAGGCTTTTCAGCGTCTGCAGGCTTTTCGGATTCGGCAGTTTTTTCTTCTTCAGCCGGTTTCTCGGCTTCTCCTGCCGCAGCAGCAGGCTCTGCAGTTTTTTCATTCTCAGTTTTTTCCGGCTTTTCTGCCCCATCCCCTTCGAGAACTTCCTCTGCCTCTTCTACAAGCTCTTCTGCGGCTTCTTCCGCCTTAGCCTGATTCTGACCTCTGTTAGAATAATCTTCTACATCAGGCTGACCTGCAAAAACAAGCTTTTCAAAACGGTCCTGCAGCTGATCGAAAACATAATTTTTTATTACCTTTCTGTCATCCTGCCCTACATGCTTGGAAAAAAGCATAATGGAAACATACTTACTTGCATTTACCATCTTTGTATCAAACACAACAGAAGGAGTTACAATAGAACGCCTGCCAAGGGTAATGGAAAAGCTTGCCACCAGAGTATTTTTCTTAAGCACATCGCCATAGCTTGCGGGATAATAACAGACAAAACCAACCGATGAAATATTTACTATAGAAACCTGCAGCAGCTGGCTTCCATTTGCAAAATATCCGTTTATAGGAGTATCTTCAGAGCTACAATCCCAGCGCAGGTACTTTCTTCTTCCCTTTGCCCCGTTTAAATCAAGGATTCCGACAATTTTTTCAATAAGTGCCGAACCTTTAAACTCCGTAAGCAGAATAAAACCGCCCGGCAGCGAAAGATTCATTAAAAAACGTTCGTGCTGAGCCTTAGGAATTACCGCAGACATAAGTCCAACAAAAATAGTTTTAAGGACAGGCTCATTCTGAAAAGACTGAATAAAATTAAACCATTCATCATAGGACATTTCATCATCTATAAAGATAAAGCAGAGGGCATCCGGAAAGTGTCTGAGTGCAGTTTTTGTATAGCGGAAATCACTGATTATATAAACTTCATATTCGTGCTGCTTTAATTCAAGGTGAAGATAGTTTTCAACATAGAGCGGAGGATTAATAAAGAAAACCTTTCGGCCGACAATAGGATTTTCACATCTTGGAGCTGTTGGAACCGGTGCAGGTTCAGGTGCCGGTTCGGGAGTCTTGCTTTCAGCACTTTCCTCCGAAGCTGTTTCGTCAGCAGGTGTTTCATCAGATGTTTCAGCCTTTTCAGCTTCTGTTTGTTCAGCAGATTTTTCAGCTTCTGTTTGTTCAGCAGCCTCTTTCTGTTCTTCCTGTGGCAATTCTTTATCAGAAGCTGCTTCTGCCTGAGACACTACATTTTCAATGCTTTCTCTTGTTTCTGATTTTTCATCAGAAAGAATAGAATCGCTCATAAGATTTTAATCCTCTCATCAGGACATTTGTCAAAAAAAGCCCCGATTTCCTTTCTCAATTCTTCATTTCCTTTTTCTGCCGCATTAACAAATTTTGTCTGAACATAATGGGCAAATTGAAAGTTCATGCAAAAGTAGGTAAAAAACCTCTGCAACCGGGTTTTATAAAACTCCTTTGGCTGAAACTTTTCTATGTTGCTTATATAATCATAACATACTTTTTCCATATCTACCTCAATTTTTTTTTCAAAAGCAGAACTTATTTTGCTGAATATCCAGGGTTTTTGAACACTTGCTCTTGAAATCATAATACCATCCGCATCCGGACAAGCCTGAAGAGCCTGCTTCAGAGAGTTTTCATCCTTTACATTTCCATTAAGATAGATTTTTACTCCACTACCCTTATATCTTTCGCAAAGAGCCTGACAGTATTGATAGCGGGGCGGTCTTGTAAGCTTTTCCTTTTTCGTTCTTGGATGAAGTGTTAATAGCTTCACTCCATTTTCAACAAGCATATCGCAAAATGAAAAAAAACTTTTTTCTGTAAAATCCTCATCTCCAAGACGAAGCTTTACAGAATATCTTTTTTGACTATCCGGATTTTCCTGATTATAAGACTTTATAAGCTTACCCAGCTCACTAATCATTTCACGGCTTTCTTCTACAGGCCGCAGCATCCAGCCTATTCCAGCCCCAGTCTTATAAACATCTGGAGCAGAACAGCCCATATTGATATCAAGCCCTATTCCCGGTAATTCAATAAGTCTTTGAGCCGCAAGTACCATTTTTTCACAGTCATGACCGGTAAGCTGCCAGACAATTTTTTCCGGTACAGGATAGGGATCTATATAAAATCTCTCAAAGGGACCGTCATTCAAAAGGGAGCCCGCATTAATCATTTCATTAAAATATTCATCGCAGCCACCGAACTCTTCCACAAGAATTCTGAAAGCCGGATGCGAAATAGTTGCCATTGGTCCACAGATAAGTTTTCTTGTCATATTACAAATATTATAACAAAAATTCTTTGAAATATCCCGCATTTAGTATTATGATTATAGAACATAAAACAATTTTTATATGGAGAAAAACTATGTTTGAACGAAAAAAGTACAAAAATTTTGCCAAAAAACAGCTTGCAGGCCGCTGGGGAATTCCTATTGCAATAACAATTATAATTGCTTTGATTTCTACAGTTTTTTCAATTCCTGATGTTCTCAAACTTCAGAGAAGCGGATACTTTGCGGCAATTATCAGCGGAGACACACAAAGCGCTTTATCCGCAATTGAAGCAGCTCGCTCAACATCTTTTATAACAAATATTATTACTATAATAGTCAGCGCAATACTTGAAATTGCGGCAATTGGAGTATACATCAAAATGTCTCGTTCTCCAGAGCCAGTTAAATTTTCAGATTTTATTGAAGGCTTTAATAACTGGGCCCGTGCTACTCTGGGTATTCTCTGGCAGACCTTATGGACCTTCCTCTGGACCTTACTTTTCCTCATTCCAGGAATTATAAAGGCCATCGCTTATTCTCAAATGTTCTATATACTTGCGGAATATAAAGAAGTTTCCGTTACAAAAGCCCTGCGTATAAGTATAGAAATCACAAAGGGACATAAATGGGATTTGTTTGTAATGTACCTCAGTTTCTTAGGCTGGCTTATTCTTTCTGGATTTACACTTGGAATTCTTAACCTCTGGCTTACTCCATATATGAATATGACTTATGTTAACGCATATCACGCACTTATGAAGGAAGCACTTGAATCCGGCAGAATTAAACCGGAGGATTTATCAGAATGAAAAAAACAACAAAATCGGGGTTAATAGTTTTAATTCTTCTCCTTATAGCAATTGCCGGATACATTGTTTATTCAATTATTGATATAAATAAGACCGAATCAGGCAGCACCATTACCTCTTCGTCTGGCAGTTATAGAGTTGCAGAAGATTCAGATTCCTACGATTCTAATGTCGCAAGAACCTATAAAAGAGATTTTATTGCGGCCCTTTACATTGAAGGAACAATCGCAGAAGCAAATCAGAACTATAACCACAAGTGGCTTATGAATACCATTCAGTCACTGAAAAACAATGACCGCAATGCCGCTCTTGCAGTTTTCATTAATTCTCCTGGCGGAGCAGTTTATCAGGCAGATGAGGTTTATCTTGCTATAACTGATTATAAAACCACAGGACGTCCTGTTTATGTTTATCAGGGACCTATGGCTGCTTCCGGCGGTTATTACATTTCCTGTGCAGGAAATAAGATTTATGCAAACCGCAACACCCTTACAGGCTGTATTGGTGTAATAATGGGCTCTTCTTATGATCTTACCGGCTTATTTGATAAGCTTGGCATTAAATCTGAAACAATTCATTCAGGTAAAAATAAGAATATGCTCAATTACAACGAGCCAGTTACAGAGGAACAGCGGGCAATTATGCAGTCTATGTGTGATGAATGCTATACCCAGTTTGTTTCAATTGTAGCAAAGAATCGTGGCATTCAGTATGATACCTGCTGCAAGCTTTCTGACGGAAGACTTTATTCCGCAAAACAGGCTTTGGAAAACCGCCTTATTGATGTAATTGATTCCTGGGATAACATGCTCCGCGACCTGGCAGAAAATGAACTTAAAAAACCTGGAATTAAAGTACAGACATTTAAATATCAGAGAAAGCCTCAGGGCTTTATTGATTTAATGACAGGCAAAGCTCTTGAGCTCGAAAATGCAAAGGCTGCGGCAGAGCTTGGACTTCCGGTTGAAGTTATGAAATCAATCAATAGCGAAGACCGCTTTACCCCAATGTATTTAGCAACAGGTTATTGATTTCTGACAAGATAATACACAGCAGCCTTCTTACCGTTTACAAGCGTATGAAGGCTGTTTTTTATTTTAAAGCCTGCCGTCTGAGCACTTTCCTCCAGTTCATCCTTACGGGCAGAAAGAATTACAAGGCGGCCATCAGAAGCCAGCACCCTGTCAAAAGACTTAAACATCTTATCATAAAAAGCCTTTATATCAGCTATCTCTTCATAGTAGCCCCATGGCGGATCTGTAATTACCAGGCTGATTGATTTGTCTTCTATATGATTTAAGTTTAAGGCATCGGCAACGCGGCAGTCTAAAAGCCCTTCCGCCGCAGCAGAAAGCTGTTTACGGCTTTTTGTAAGCTCAACTTTTTCCTTTTCAAGGTCACTTACATAAAGCTTTTCAAAACGAAACTTTTTAGCAAGCTGGGTTGGAATTGAACCGTAACCACAGAAGGGCTCCAGTATAGTATCATCCTTTCTGATATCAGCAAAGCAGCATATAAAGTAAGCAATTTCAGGTCTGAGCTCGCCCTTGTTCAGGTTCTTTTCGGTAAACTCGCGCTTAGAAATTAATTCGCCGCAAAAAGCAAAGCCTTCCCTGCGGATAGAAAACCAGATTTCGTTTGTGGGAGAAAGCCGGTCCAGGCGGAGCTTTGAACTGGCAAGAACATAATCTTCTGCCCGGCGGGTCAGATTTTTATCAACCTTTGCAAACTGATTTTCCTGAACAAAGCGGATTCTGAAGCTTCCTTTATTTACCAGAAAATAATTTTTTGAAGAAGTTACCGCCCCGACCAGAGAATTAAAATTCAGCCCCGTCCCCTTCATTGTCTTGAGTACAAAAAAAGTATTATTGAAATAAATGATTTTTTCAAGCTCCCGGGAATCTCCGTCAAAGCGGTAATGCACCAGCCCATCCATCAGATTTAGTATTTTGATTTTTGGAAACCTCTTAGTAAGGTCACTTTCAACGACTTCTTGAAACCCGGTGATAAATGTTGATATGAATTCCGCCATGATTTATATTATATTTATTTTCTTTAGTTATTAATAGTAGAAATAGTTGCTCAAAAACCAAAATGCGTAGCAGAAAAAGACACAAAACTGCATCGAGCCGATACGGGAACGCCCATTCGACGGTAAAATACAGAGCGAAGCGTCGAGGCTCGCCCGCAGTTTTTGTGGATTTTTCAGCGAGAGCAATTTTGGTTTTTGAAAGAACTCTTTTACTTACTAGACACACAATAAGAAAATAAATATAATATAAAGATACACGCTATATGTTTAAATCGAGTTATTATAACTCCAGGAGGAAAATTGGCATACGTGAATAACCCAAACAACAAAAACAATGGACAGAGAATCAACGAAATGATTCGTGTCCGCGAGGTTCGTCTTATCGATGACGAGGGAAATCAGCTGGGCATTGTTGCAACATCAGAAGCCCTCAACATGGCAAAAGACCGTGACCTTGATCTTGTTGAAGTTTCACCAAATGCTAATCCACCGGTTTGTAAAATACTTGATTATGGCAAGTACAAGTTCGAACAGGAAAAAAAGCTCCGTGATTCCAAGAAGAACCAGAAAGTATTGAAGCTGAAGGAAATCCGCATGCAGCCAAAAATCGGCTCCGGAGATCTGGATACTAAGGCCAAGCATATACAGGAATTTCTTGACGAGGGTGACAAGGTTAAGGTTACAATCCGCTTCCGCGGTCGTGAGCTTGCCCACACTGAACTCGGCTATGACGTTCTGAATGAGGTGTTAAAGCGACTTACCTCGGCGTACAACATCGATAAGCCTGCCGCTATGGACGGAAGAAACATGTCGATGACAATCTCAGCAAAAGCCGCAAAATAAGGGGTTATAAAATGCCTAAAATGAAGACAAAGAAGTCAGCAGCTAAGAGATACTCTCTTAC
>CAMNGG010000296.1 GCA_946537975.1 uncultured Treponema sp.
GCCGCTATTTTCTTTATGCCGCAGAATACCTTCAATATTTTTTCTTTGATTCAGGGAGACAATTCCATCTGTAAAATCGAAAAAGAAAATATTGAAGCAATATATAGCGCTTTTGATTTGATTGATGATTTTGAGAAGCAGCCGATTTACAAACATCTCCAGCAGAAAATTCAAACTCTCAAGGAATATCTACAGCAGGGAAATACCGTAACACCAACAGTAATTGCAGCAGATAGTTTTACTGTGATGGAAGTTGAATAAAACTGTTTAAATATGCCATCGACATGTCATATTTTCATGCTATAATATTTACATGCAGATTGATCAGTTATTTGAATTTGTATATATCCTGATTGATAAAAAACAGGTAACCGCTAAAGAAATGTCGGAACACTTTGGAGTTTCGGTCCGTACAATCCACCGCTGGATAGATGCCTTGTCTGTTTCCGGGGTTCCAATTTATTCGCTCAAAGGTCGTGGCGGCGGAATTGCAATTTCAGAAAAGTTTGCAATGGATAAGACTGTACTTTCTGAAGATGAACGCCTTGCCATTGTTTCCAGTGTAAAAGCCTTAAATAATTTAAGCGGCAATCCTGCCTCTCTTGTAAACGCAAACCTTAAAGCTGCTGAAAAACTTTCCCATCTTGTTCAAAGTGATACCGACTGGCTTGAAGTTGATTTTGCCCCCTGGAGTCCTGAAGGTTCTGAGGTTAGAAATCTTTTTGGTATTCTACGCGATTCAATTTTGAAAAAACGTCAGATTACTTTTGATTATTTTACTGGTGATGGCCGTAGTGAAAATAGACTTGTTCATCCCTGGAAGCTGGTTTTCCGTGGCCAGGCCTGGTACCTTTATGGCTGGTGTACTACACGAAAAGCAGAACGTTTCTTCAAACTCACTCGAATGCGAAATCTAGTGATGACTTCCAAGAGTGCAAACATTACCAGAAGCGTGGCTATCTCGGAGCCTACTCAGATACCAGAATATTCTGCTCCCCTCATTCAGATAAAAGCAAAAATCACACAGGAAAAAGTTTCTTATCTTATGGATTCTTTCATTTGTTCTGAAATTAAAGCCCAGAAAAATGGCTGGGTCAATGTCACCTTTACCGCACCTGATACTCCTTGGCTTTGTGAAATACTTTTGAGTTTTGGTCCACAGATAAAGATTCAAAGCCCAGCCCGCCTGAAAAATAAAATTGCAGAAATGGCAGAAAAAATTTCAGAATTATATAAATAAATATGACATTCAGTTGTCATATTTTATGTAGTATTCTGAATGTATGAATAATCGACCTCTGTTTGAAGAAATCAAAAGCTTTGAAGAGTTTTCACAATACTACTGGTACCGCGAGGAACTGCAAAAAATCTGCCGTGCACTGGGACTAAAATCTGACGGTGGGAAAATTGAATTGAATAAGGTGATTGAGGCTTATTTTAATGGTGAAAAACTTTTGCCAGAAAAATCCGTCGCATCACGTCATCCTGAACTTGTTTCAGGATCCGCATCAAATAAAATCCAGAAAAAGATCCCGAAACGAGTTCGGGATGACCAGTCCATAATGCTTTCCTTAAACACCAGTCTGATTGAATGCGGCTTTACCTTTGGCCCCCGCTTTCGCCAATTCTTTGAAAAAGAAACCGGCATCAACCCCTTCAAGTTCAATGTGAACATGGTAGCAAGTGTAAAAAAAGTCAAAGAAACAAATGATACAAACTTCACCCTCGGCGACCTGCTGGACATTTACTACGGCAAAAAAACTTATGCCAGATACGACAAATCGGCATTACAGTGGAACAAGTTTGTTCAGGACTTTTGTGCAGATCCGGCAAATGCTAATATCCCGAACAAACTCAAAGCCGCCGCAAAGCTCTGGAAAATAGTCCGCGAGTCAACCAGAGAAAAAGTCTATACTCACGACTTACTTAATGAACTGAATATTTTATAAATCATAAAAGATTCTACCTTCATTTTCGCATCGCTCTGCATGCAGTTTTACATCAGTAACCTTTTCCAGAAAGGCCCTGTCATGACTTACTACAATAAGTGCACAGGAAAGCGAAGCCAGTGCATTTTCCAGAGCAATCACGCTTGTTATATCCATATGATTCGTTGGTTCGTCCAGAATCAAAAGAGAAAGCGGTTTTTCTACCGCCAGAGAAATCATCAGCTTTCTAAGTTCTCCGGGACTAACAGAGCCCTGCTGCAGATTTTCCGGTTCACTTCCAAGGCGATATAGAGTTGAAAGAACAGCACCTCGTTCTGCATCTTCCAGTGCAGTGAACTCCGAAAGTATTCGATTTTTCTGGACTTCGGAAATCTCCTGAGGCAGATACATAACTTCCTTTGTCCTGCCGGATTTTTCAAGCTCACTAATCAGATGTTTTATAAAAAGACTTTTCCCGGTCCCGTTCTGCCCGGTCAAGGCAATTTTTGAATCAGGATTAATTACAATCCGCGGAATGTGAAGCTTATAAGAAGTATTTTCTTCAGATGCAAAAATATCACTTTCTTCTATAACTATAGCTTTTGCAAAGCCTGCTCCTTCAACCGAAAAACCTTCTTTCCTCATAAGAGATTTTTTTACTGAATCGCGGGCAGCCTCGGTTCTTTGAATCTGACTATCAAGATGAGCTTTTGCATCGCCGGTGCTTCTGTCTTTTCCGCCGAGCCTTGCAACATCAATTTTACGTTTTGCATCATGGTCATGCGGGTCAATATTTTTTTTAGCAAGGCGGCTTTTAGATCGTTCGTTTTCTTCTGCAAGCCTGCGGCTTCTCTGTTTTTCGCCTGCCGCTTTTGAATCTAGCCTCTCCCATTCTCCGCGATTATGAGAAGCCTTCTGCTCTCGAAGCTCCAGAGCCTTGCTAAGTCCTCCGGAATAGCTTTCACAAACCACACACTCACGCCCGCCGGAAAAAGCACGGGCCTCATTATAAAGATAAACAGTATGCTTACAAAGACAATCTGCAAAAGAGCGGTCATGACTTACAATAATTCCAATTCCACTAAAGAGGACAAGCGTATCAGAAATCATGCGTACAGTTCCTTCATCAAGATGATTTGTAGGCTCATCCAGAAGCAACACAGCCGGACGCTCTGCCAATGCACAGGCAATCTGGATTCGCTTCTTCTCCCCACCAGAAAGAGAATCATAGCGACCAATCATTTCTTCTGTGATATGAAGCATGGAAAAGAAGCGCCGCACTTCGTTATCATCACTCCAGAAAACCGAATAAAGATTTTCAGGCACCTCAGCAGTTTCCTGAGGGCAGTAAATAACATAGCCGGTGGAAGTTTGTCCTCCATTCACGATTCGTCCTTCATCAGGCTTAAGCAGGCCTGCAATCAGTTTAAGGAGTGTACTCTTACCACAGCCGTTACTACCTGCAATGCAAGTCCAGCCATCATTAAACTGTAGAGAAAAATCCTCGAATAAAGTGACGTGCGAAGATGGATATGAAAAATAAAGCTTTTGAATTTCTAATGACATAATGACCTCCAGAGGAAGCCAGTAATCATAATAAAATTATGCAGGAAAATAATACGACGAACAGAATCGCAAGGCCCCGATAAAATTAATACTGTAACTGACTTCCAGAAAATGAAATCTCAAAAAGAGAAATAAAAATGTGCGGAAATCAGATTTACAGTCTCATCGGCAATGCGTCTCCTTAAGAAAAGTTAATTAATTTTATTATGAAAAATGATTTTGTGTCAATG
>CAMNGG010000297.1 GCA_946537975.1 uncultured Treponema sp.
CGCAGCACAGCTGCTCGGAGACTCGCTTAAAATGCTCCACTGGAGCATTTTATCGGCTTTCAGCCGTCGCTCCCTAAGTTCAGCATGACATCGATTTTTTATATTTCTTCCAGAGTATCCTTTGGAATTTCGATTGTAGCAATTGTTTCGTTATCTGTTGTTTTGAACTTAAGATTATCAGAAGCAAGTCCCATTTTTTTAAGCATAATCAAAACTGTAATAATTCCAAGACCTGAACCTTCTGTCTGGTCTATATCATTCATGGCGTCTGCCATGGTGTTATAAACCTTTGTTCTTTCGATTTTATCTTTAATTCGTTTATATTCGGAATCTGTAATTTTTGTATTATTCGAAACAGTAATTGAAATAATATCATCTGCAGATAAAAGAAGGTGTACTTCAAGATGAACGGCCTCAAGCTTTTCTTCGTAGTGAAGGTTGTTTTCATCAAGGTTTTCCTTAAAGGCCTTCATTCCGTTTTTGTAATCCTGTTCATTGTCTATATTAAGGTTATGTTCTTTAAAATAGATTCGTTTTGCATTTGCTTTGCTGGCATTGTCGAGAAGTTCAAAAAGACAATAGGAAAGATAGTTAAACAGATATTCCTGATTACATTCTTCGAGGAATATGCGGAGAATCTTTAAGAATCTTTCCTTTTGTTCAGGGGTAAGCGTATAGCAGAAAAAATCAACCGGCTGTCGAGTCTGTACGGCAACTTTAATATTTTCAATTTCCGCTTCGCTTATAACTTTATCGTTAACCTTCATAACTTTAACTACATACTATTATAACTTCAATTAGAAAATAATCAACAAAAAAAAGCTAAGGTATTTCCCCCAAAAAAGGAGTTATTCCCTGTTTATTCGGGAAAATTTCCCGAAAAATAGAGATTTTTTCCAGATAAAGGCAGATTACCCTGGTTATTTTTTATACAATTTACTTACTATTTTTTACAACACGAATATTAAATTGTGGCGTATAATTAAAGCAGGTTTTTAAGGGCGGCAGCCCTTAGGAGAAGGGGTAGGGCGCAACGAAGTGCGACCGCAGGGGATGCTGCACACGGCTCGGAAAGAGCCGTGTTTCGAGCAAGGCTTCCCCCTCACAGGAGGAAATGTGAAAAAACTTGGTTTTGGATTGATGAGACTTCCTTATACGGAAGATAAAACCTGGGGCAATATTGATCTGGAAAAGACCCGCGAAATGATTGATGCCTATATGGCTGAAGGCTTTTCTTATTTTGATACTGCCTGGGTTTATCACGGTGGATTTTCTGAAAGTGTTTTTGGAGAACTCGTAGCAAAGCGTTATCCACGAGAGAAATTTCAGGTTACTTCTAAAATGCCTTTGTGGGGAAAAACAGATCCGGCAGACCTGCAGAAAACCTTTGATGAGCAGCTTCGTAAGTGTGGGGTAGAATATTTTGATTATTATTTTCTCCATGCCCTGAACCGAGATGTTTTTGCTACTGCAGAAAAGCTAGGTGCCTTTGAATGGATGCAGAAGATGAAGGCAGAAGGAAAAATAAAACACCCCGGCTTCAGCTTCCATGATTCTGCTGATGCGCTTGAAATGATGCTCAGCAAACATCCGGAAGTAGAGCTTGTTCAGCTGCAGATTAACTATATTGACTGGGAAAGCGAAGGAGTGCAGAGTCGAAAGTGCTACGAAATCTGTAAGCGTTATGGTATCCCGGTTTCAATTATGGAGCCTATAAAGGGCGGAAGTCTTGCAAACATTACCGGCGAGGCAAAAAAAGTCTTTACTGATTATAACCCTGAAGCCAGTGCCGCAAGCTGGGCTGTACGCTACTGTGCCAGTCTGGATAATATTCTTGTTGTTCTCAGCGGTATGAGTAATATGGAACAGCTTAAAGATAATATGTCCTATATGAAGGATTTTGTTCCTCTCAATGCAGAAGAGCAGGCCTGTGTTCAGAAGGCTGCAGAACTTATAAAGAGCACTATTGCAATTCCTTGTACCGGCTGCCGCTACTGTGTAGATGAAACTAACGGCGGTTGTCCGCAGAATATCAATATTCCGCGCATGTTTGAGCTTATGAATGAGGCAAAGCGTTATGGGGTTGCTTCTTATAAATGGCATTACAACGAAGAACTAAAGAAAACCGGAAATCCGGCTGAATGTGTCGGCTGTGGAAACTGCGAGGGGCATTGTCCTCAGAAGCTTAAGATTATTGATTTGCTGAAAACAGTATCAGAAACCTTTGCCTAGATAATTGTAAAAAAAACTTTATAGTTGTATTCTAGAAAATGAGGTAACAATATGAATTTCGTAGAAGACTTACTTAAAAAGGCAAAGGCTGCAAACAAAACAATCGTACTTTGCGAAGGCGAAGACAAGCGCGTTGTAGAAGCAGCATCTAAAATCGTAAAAGATGGTATCGCAAAAATCATTTTGATTGGAAGCGATGAGGATATTAAAGCAAGCGGAAGCAATGCAGACCTTTCAGGCGTTACAATCATTGACCCTGCAAAGGATGCAAATGCAGACAAATATGCAGAGCTTCTTTTCAAGGCTCGCGAAGGAAAAATCAACAAGAAGACTGGTGCTCCGGAATATGCTGATGTAGCCGCTGCTAAGGCCGCAATTCTTAAAGACCACACAATGTATGGTGCCCTCATCCTTAAGGCTGGAGATGCAGACGGATTCGTTTCTGGTGCCTGCCACTCAACTGCAAACACACTCCGCCCGGGACTTCAGGTTATCAAGACTGCTCCCGGCTTTAAGACAGTTTCAAGCTGCTTTATCATGGTTGCTCCAGAGGGCGGAAACAAGTACGTTCCAGAGGGAGTTGCAGTATTTGGTGACTGCGCTATCAATATTGAACCTACTGCAGAAGAGCTTGCAGATATCGCTGTAGCTTCTGCTGACACAGCAAAGAAGATTGCAGGAATTGAACCACGTGTTGCAATGCTTTCCTTCTCTACAAAGGGATCTGGAAACGATGCAAAGTTCTACGACACAGTAACAAAGGTTCAGAAGGCTACAGAGCTTGCTAAGGCTGCTGCTCCAGACCTGGCTCTCGACGGTGAATTCCAGTTCGACGCAGCAGTTGCTCCAGAAGTTGGAGAACTCAAGGCTCCAGGAAGCAAGGTTGCAGGTCACGCAAATACCTTCATCTTCCCTAACATTAACGCAGGTAACATCGGGTACAAGATTTGCCAGCGCATGGGCGGCTGGATGGCTATTGGTCCTGTTTGCCAGGGCTTTGCAAAGCCTCTCAACGATCTCAGCCGCGGCTGTAACGTTGATGACATCGTTGCAACCGTAGCCGTAACGGCTCTTCAGGCCTAACTTTCTTCAATATCACTAAAGAAATTTATTGACACTGTAGGCTCCATAGCGTATACTTGTATGCAAGGAATACCCTATGGAGCCTTCCCAGGTAATAAAAAAGTTACTGCCGGCATTTCAGCAGTATTACACTATTAAAGAAAACGATGTAACCCCTCCTTTCTGCGCCGAAGCAGAATTTCGTTCTCACAACGAGCAGTATTTCCTTGTCCGTTCAGCCCACATTGCGGATATAGATTCCAATGAATTTGTTTATTTTGCAGATCCTGAAGAACTCACTGCAGAAAAATTACAGGAACTCATAGATACTGCCTGGAAGACCGGGCTTGCAAAGGTTCACCCTCATGAAGGGCACCGCAATTCAGATATTTCACTTTTAATCTTTACAAAATCACTTTCAGAAGAAATCGCAAAAATCATCAAAACAACAAAGCTTTACAAATCATATAAATTCAGTTTTCACGGATGGAGTCATTTCAAGCTTACTGTCTGCAACGTTTCTGACATGTGCATTTATTCAAACCGCCATGGCAAAGACTTTGCAAAGCTAATCAAAGGGAATCTAAAAATTTACTAGGAGGTAAATTAAAATGACAGCATTATTAATTATTATTGCTGCAATCGCTTTGCTTTTGGCCGGCTATATTCTCTATGGCTCATGGCTCGCAAAGCAGTGGGGAATCGACCCTACAAGAAAAACACCGGCTAACGAAAAGACCGACGGTGTAGACTACGTTCCGGCAAAGCCTGCCGTTTTGATGGGACACCACTTCTCATCTATTGCAGGTGCAGGTCCAATTAACGGCCCTATTCAGGCTGCCGTTTTCGGATGGGTTCCAGTATTCCTTTGGTGTGTTGTCGGAGGTATTTTCTTCGGTGGTCTCCAGGACTTCGGTTCTCTTTTTGCTTCAATCCGCCACGACGGAAAATCTGTTGGTGAAATCATCAAAGATTCTATGGGAACAAAAGCAAAGAAGCTCTTTATCATCTTTGCTCTTCTCGTATTGATTCTTGTAATTGCTTCCTTTGTAAACGTTGTTGCAGGAACCTTCTTCTCTGCAGCAGGTTCTTTTGGATTTGTTGGAAATCCTAACGGAAACCAGACAACAGCTATGATTTCTCTTCTCTTTATTGTACTTGCTATTGTTTATGGTATTCTTACA
>CAMNGG010000298.1 GCA_946537975.1 uncultured Treponema sp.
GGGCTTTCTCTCGATGAGCTTAATGCAAAGATTCTCCGCTGTACCCGCTGCGGCCTTGCCCGAACCCGTAACAATGTTGTCCCTGGAATGGGCGTTGAACAACCTGATGTTCTTGTAATCGGAGAAGGTCCCGGTCACGACGAGGATATGCAGGGCTTACCTTTTGTTGGTAAGGCAGGCTTTTTACTCGATAAAATGCTGGTCGCAATTGGTCTTGACCGTAAGACAAACTGCTATATTGCGAATATTGTAAAATGCCGTCCACCGGAGAACCGTAATCCAATGCCAGACGAACAGGCGGCCTGCTACAGTTTTCTGGAAGCCCAGATTCATATATTAAAACCTAAGATGATTTTGTGCATGGGGAAAATCGCAATCGAAAAAATTACAGGACAAAATATTTCAATTAATGCACAGCATGGAGAGTTCTTTGATTATAAGGGAATTCCAGTTATGCCTACCTATCATCCGAGTGCCCTCCTTCGCAATGAAGAACTTAAACGCCCTGCCTGGGAAGACCTTAAAAAATTTAAACGACGTTTAGACGAAATACAAACTAACTAACGGCAGGTAGTTAATGCAGTATCTGGAAATCATACTGAATCTGCCTGTAAATCAAGGCTTTACCTATTCTTATATTCCTCCAGAAAAAGAAAAGCCCGAGCTGCTTCCGGCTATCGGTAAAAGAGCCGAAATTATGTTCGGTAACAAAAAGACACAGGGCTTTATTATAAATATTTCTGATACAATTCCAGAAAACTGTCCGGTTGATGCTGGAAAAATAAAACCAGTAAAACGCATAATTGATAAGGAAGCTCTTTTTGATAAAGACCTTATTGAAATGGCCAGCTGGGTAGCCCGTTACTATCTTTGTACTCTTGGAGAAGCCGTTTTTTCTATGATTCCAAGCGGAAGACGGGAAACAAGTGCCGGAGGCTTTGGCTTTGAGGAAGAAGTTGGAGAGAAAAAGAAGAATGTTCTTTCAGATGAGCAGAAGAAGGCTGTTGACGAGATTTTGAATACGGTGGTTGAGTGCCCGCAAAGCGGGCTTATTGAAGCCACCTCAGGAAACGACAAAAATGTGGTTTCGATACGGTCTTCGGCTTACTCAACCCACGAAAATATTGAAAAAACGGTGGTTGAGTGTTCGCATAGCGAACGTATCGAAACCACCAGATCCACCGGGCTTTTTCATTACCTCTACGGACCGACCGGTTCAGGAAAGACGGAGGTTTTCCTTTCCCTTGCAGAAAAGATTCTTGAAACAGGAAAAGGTGTAATCTATCTGGTTCCGGAAATCGGACTGACAGCTCAGGTTGTTCAGGCTGTCCGCCAGCGTTTTGGAAACACGGCGGCTGTACTTCATTCAGGGCTTACTCCATCACAAAGACTTGGAGAATGGCACCGCATTATGCATAAAGAAGCCAGGGTTGTTGTTGGAGCACGTTCAGCTGTTTTTGCTCCAGTTCCCGACCTGGGACTTATAATAATTGATGAGGAACACGACGGCTCTTATAAATCTGGAAATAACCCCCGCTACCATGCAAGACAGGTTGCAATGCATCGTTGCAGCAGACTGAAAATTCCTCTTTTAATGGGAAGTGCAACACCAAGTGTCGAAGCCTGGTATGGAATGAAACAGGGAGCAATTATCCGTCATACACTTACAAAAAGACTTGCCGGAGGCCAGATGCCTCATATCTCCTGCATTGATCTTTCCTATTTTCAAAATGACGGATGCATTTCAAAACCTCTTGAAGACCAGATTAATAAAACCCTGGAAAAGAAACATCAGGTAATTTTGTTTTTAAATCGCAGGGGATTTACTCACTTTTTCCGCTGCAGTCATTGCGGCTATGAACTCATTTGTAAAAACTGTTCTGTTCCACTTACCTACCACAAAATAGATAACAGACTCCGCTGTCATTATTGCGGCTGGTCAACCTATCCGCCCGAAAGCTGTCCTCAGTGCGGTTCCTTTGATATCGGCAGTTCAGGCTTTGGAACAGAATTTATTGAAGCAGAAACACGCGCAAAATTTCCAAATGCAAAAGTTCTGCGTCTGGACACCGATGTTCTTAAAAACAAAGATGAACTTCTCACCTCGCTCGAAGATTTCCGCCAGGGAAAATATGATATTCTGCTTGGAACTCAAATGGTTGCCAAAGGACTTAATTTTCCAAAACTGGAGCTTGTCGGGGTAATCCTTGCGGACGCCGGACTTCATATGCCGGATTTTCGTGCAGGAGAAAGAACCTTTTCTCTTATTACGCAGGTAGCAGGAAGAGCCGGCCGTTATTTCCCGGATGGAAAGGTAATTGTCCAGACCTATAGTCCTGGACGCGGCCCTATACTTTATGCCTGCCAGAACCGTATAGAAGATTTTTACGGAAGCGAACTTGCGGAAAGAGAAATGCTGGACTTTCCGCCTTTTACCCGCCTGCTTCGGCTGGTCTTCCGCAGCTTCAACAAAAACCTTGCCGCCGAAACAGCCCGGGATGCTGTAAGAATTTTAAGTGACGGTGCACCCCGCGGAATGGAAATCATTGGCCCAGCAGAGTGCCCTATTGAAAAAATTAATTCCAGCTGGAGATACCAGATTCTCTTAAAAGGAAGTTCTATTGTTCCGCTTCAGACTGCGGCGAGAAAACTGCTCTTCGATTACACTCACAATCAAAATGTTTACATAGAATTCGACGTTGATCCGGTTAGTCTATTGTAGTAATAGTGCCACACGGATTCGATTTTGCTAACGCAAAATCATTAATAAATATAAAAAAAGAAACGCCGTTAGGCGTTTCCAAATCCGTG
>CAMNGG010000299.1 GCA_946537975.1 uncultured Treponema sp.
CAGGAAAAGATTTGCCAAGTATAGATAATCTTGTAAAACTTGCTCATTTTCTTAATACTACAGTAGACACGCTTATTGCCGTTGATCTGCGTGAAAATGAAGCAGTATATGATGTGCCTGATGAATTTCAAATCCGATAATTAAGAGAGATTTTTATGACCATATATTTTTCATTAGAAGGTGTTCTCGTTGATCATAAGCTGCAATGGCTTGCCGGCTCAAAAGAGTTTTTTGAAGGAGTTTCAGACTTTGCAAGAAGCATAAACTGGGATGTAAAAGTTCTTGCAAAATATAACAAGAAGAAGCCCGAAAGCAAATCAGAAATATACGACTGGTGTATCAAAAATCTGGGACTGTCAAAATCAAAAATTAAGCCAGTTCCAAATAATGAAGACAAGCTCACATATGCAAATCCGGAAACTTTTTTAATAGACCCTAAGATTGAAATTGTAAACGGCTTTATGTATTCAGGAGGCACAGCAATTTTGTTTGATGGCCTTGCTTCCGGGGTAAAGAAAATCAAGTTCTTAATTGAAACAATAAAGGAACTTGAAGCCGAAGCGACGATGAATAATTGGTCAAAGAGTTTGCTGTATCCGCCTGCAGTTTTACAAGCTCGCTTAAAATATCTGTTTAGAGAAAATGGTTTCGATTCTGTCCAAGTCCAATATGATGCATGTCGTTGTACTGCTTATGATGAAGCAGATTCATATTTAGGTTTTTGGGCTGATCCTTTGCTTGGACTCGAAGGACAGACTGAGCTGGGAATTAACTTTGATTCGGTCACTGCTTTGTATTTTGAACAGCATGAATTTTGGAAAAACCCCTGGTCTGTCTATACCATTGAAACACAACCTTTGTCTACTCTTCCCCAAAAGACAGATTTTGGTAGTGAACTAGAAAAGAAACTTTACGAGTACTACATGAAAGAGAACAGACCTTATATGAAACATTATGATAAAAGTCTTTTTTCAAAAATACAGAAAAATATTGAGAAAAATCAGAATCTAAAAAACTTCATGTATCTCCATTATTTTGAACAACTTTCTATCCTTATGTTTGTTTATATGAACCTGGTAGCAAATATGCTGCAAGAGGAACTGGCTGGGAAAGTTGATTGATGCTAAAATGTAATCAGCACCAGAAGAAGTTCAGAATAAAGAAGCTGAAGTTGAAGGCGGAGTGATTTCCTCATAATATGGCAGTAAGGTGAGAATTATTCCCTCATAAAATAGTGTTTTGCAGGGAATAATTCGCTCATAAAATAGTGAAATATTGCAAAAATTCGCTCATGTTTTAGGAAAGAGGATGATAAATATAAGATTTATTTCCGCGATACAGGCCTTTTAGTTGCAAATCTTGATGAAGAGGCCCAGGAAGATCTTCGTGCCAATAAGAATATGAATGTTTACAAGGGTGCTTTATACGAAAATGTAATTGCAGAAGCTCTCTGTAAGCAGGGATACGAACTGTTTTATTATAAAAAAGATAATTCGACTCTTGAACAGGATTTCTTTGTTCGAACTAAAAAATCTTTGGTACCTGTAGAAGTAAAATCTACAAATGGACGTGCTAAATCTCTCGCAACGCTTATTAAGAGCGATTCATATCCTGATATTACTACAGGAATAAAATTGATTCATGGAAATGTTGGATTTGAAAACAATATTCATACATTTCCATATTTCTGTGCATTCTTGTTAAAACGCTATTTAGCTGATGTAGATTGGTAGACAGAATCTCTATTATAGACACTATATATAGCGTGTCAAAATTTTATAATACACTATATATAGTGTTTTTTATTTAATAAGACTTTCATAGAAGTCTATTGCCTTCTGTATATCATCTTCGTTCGGACGGCCTTTGTTTAATCCGCCAATCAGCTTGAATGGACCAAAGGTATCATAGGCCAGACATGAGTATGTAGCGACAAGTGTAGAATCTTTAGACTGAATCAGGTCTTTGATTTCCTTAAGATAAGCTGCAGAATGATTAGAACCGCAGGTATAGATTACGAAGGTTTTCTTATGGGCTGGAAGATTATCTGTAATAAAGTTGAGCAATGCCTTGTGAAACTTGCTGTAGAAGATTCCGGATGCAAAGCCTATCAGATCATAAGATGCCAGGTCTTTAAGGATTGTTTTTGTAGCGTCTATCAGCTCGACTTCGGGATGCTTTTCGGCTATAGCTTTTACCACTTTTTCCGTGTTTTTATGGTGTACGCTTGCATATACTATCGCTGTTTTCATCGAAAAGCCTCCCTTTGTATTTTAAATAGTATAGAATAGTAGACATTTTCGCAACTTTTCTAACTATAATTGCAATATTCTTGCGATTCTGTCTACCAAATCCTTCAATATTTCCTGTATATTACCCTCTTTTATCTTTTTAATCAAATCTAGGCACCGAAAAAACCCATCCTGTGTTCCTGGCGGCTTTCCAGACGTTCGGTATTACACATTTTTACCAGTTCATCATAACAAGGTTTCTCCCCTTTTATAATTTCATTCATCTGGCATTTGCGTACAATATTGTCTATTTCTCCACCTGAAAAATCAAACTGGCCGGCAAGACGTTCTGCATCATGATTTTTGAGTTCCGGCAGTTTACTGAGCCAGATATTTGTACGTGCAGCGAGGCTTGGCTTATCGTATTTAATCTTGAACAAAAAGCGGCGTTCAAAAGCTGCATCCATGTTTTCGCAGAGGTTTGTTGTTGCAATCATAATACCTTCCAGCTTTTCAAGCTCTTCAAGAAGGATATTCTGAATGGCATTTTCTGTTTGAGCGCAGTTTCCTGTACTTACATCTTTTCGTTTAGAAATAAGGGCATCGGCCTCGTTGAAAAGCAGGATTGGAGTATTCTCTTTGTGCTTTTTGCACTCGCGGCAAAGTCTAGTATAATCTGTAAAAATCTTTTTAATGCGTTTTTCGCTCTCTCCAAACCACATAGATTTAGCTTCAGAAATATCTACATGCAGAACTTTTCTGTTTGTCTTTTTTGCAAGCTGATATACGGTTTCTGTCTTACCAGTTCCTGGAGCTCCGTAGAGCAAAACTGCAATTCCTTTTGGAAGAGCCTTCTGCTCCAGACGAGCTTGCATAGATTCAAGTTTCTTTTGATCAAAGCTTTCTGTAAGCATATCTATCTGCTGCTGCACTTCATTTGAATAAAAAAGAGTCTTTTCCTTTAGTTTCTCAGGCATAATGACATTCTTAGCGGCAGATGTTTTCTTATATAAATCAGCATTATTTCCATAGAGTAAATCAATGGTCTTGTCCCCTAGCCCAATTTCTGTCTGCTCAATAACGTCGTTCTTTTCTATTTCCAGAAAGCCCTGTGTAAGAAGAGGATGCTTTTCGTCCAGGAATAAACGCAGTTCTGAAAAGTATCTGTCATCATGACCATGAAGATCATTAAGAGTTCGACAAAGGTTGGAGCTGCTTCCTGATAAAAAGTCGGTTGTACAATCATATAAAAAGAATCGATGATTCGAGTTCTTTATTGCACTTTGAATATTCTTAAAAAATGATAATCCGACATTCTCAGCTTCTTCTTTTTGAAGCTGTTCCCGTTTGTGATTTCTGGATGTATCTGTAGCCTGATAAATATCTGAAATCATAGATAGTGCATTTATTGTTTTATCGAGTTCTGTTTCACTTTTGCTTTCATCCAGAAAATTTTTAGCTTCAGAGCCAAACAGTTTTTTTATTCCATTAATAGTAAGTTTGAATGTTCGATTTACCTTTCTTCGGCCTCGATAATATTCTTCTGTTTCGATATAAGCAGTCTTGATAAAATCTTCTGTCATCAAAACATCATCACGCTCAACTGTCATTCCTTTCTTTCTGGAACTACGATTTCCTGGTGCAATGAGAATAAAGGCATTAGTTTCACAATATCCATATTTATGAATCAGTTCTCCAGATTCTTCTCCATTAATCAATGCAACACTGAAATAATATAAGAAGCTGCGCGAATCAAAATCTTCTGGGAAAAATCTTTTTGTATTTGAAATGTATTTATTCTTAGCAAACTTCTTTTCAAGAGTGAGAATCTGGCGTTTATATTCGAAATAATCCATAACATCGCCCTGCATGTAATAATTCTGAACTTCCCGTATTTCGCCAAGAATTCTTTCTGTCGTCACATCCCCTGTTTCGCGCTTTAAGATTGGTTCTCCATCAATCACATTATTCATAACGGTTCCGTTTATCTGATAGCCGTTGTTCTCAGGATGCGGACTTACATTTCTTTTTTTTGCCATATAAATGAGGCCCATCTCTTCGAGAATGCTGATATTCTTACGATATTCAAGAATATACAAAAAAGAATAATCGAGAAACTCTGCGATGTCGTGCAGACTCACAGGCTGCTCTCTCTGATTCTGCAGAACAAAAAGAACCGAGAAAAAGATTGCAGAAATTTTATCAGCTCCAAGATATTCACAAATTGCAGTCAGTTCCTTATTAGTCTTGGCAAGTGCTGCATCTTCCAGCTTGCTGCCTTCGAGAGTTTCTGTGAGATAAATAATCTTTCCCAAAATTGTGTTTTTGTTGTGTTTCATCATAATACGTTCTCCTCTTCTACCTTTATCTTGCAGACTACAATATACACAAGCGGAATATCATTTAGTGATAGCGTCCTGCGCGAGAGCGCAGTTTTATATAAATTTCCTATCGCTAAACGCCGCTCAGCGGCGTTTAGTTAGTTTTCTATTTTTTTTAATAAAAATTCCTTCCCCTGCTTTTCGCAGAAATCTATGACAGACTTTGTACCTTTCGATTCTCCATCCCAAAAGATGAGAACATAATCTGCAGCAAGAACCATTTCTTTGTTTCGAACGATACCAGCCCCCTTACCATATTTTGCCCATTCAGGTTTATGTTGTTCTATTGGAAGTTTTCGAAACCTGCCCCACTCTTCCGCAATTGAATCTACTCCTTTTGCACCACCGGAAATGATAATGAGATCTGGATGTGCAACGTAGATCTTCTCCAGTTCATCAAAAATCATTTTAAGATTTTTGATGCTGCGTGATCCACTTATCATAAGTTTGAACGGTACTTCGCTATTTTTCTGTCCTTCCATAAATAACACTCCTTCTAAAATTTGTTTTCTGAGAAATAGTAATAGAAGGAAATATCATTTAGTGAGAATCAGAGTTTTTTTCACAATATACTTCTAATACAATTCACCATGTATTTGATTTCCATATCATGCGGATGTTCCAGCAGATTAATTAAAAGAGAGGGATTGTTTATAAAGGCCTTGTGATAGATTTCAATTTGAAACAATCCAACTTTACGGATTGTATTTAAATTATAAACATTCTTGTCCTTAATTCCTTCCGGTTCGTATGTATTCTCTTCTTTGTAAAAAGTAATTTCACTATTAAGCCATGAATATCTGATACGAGTTTTTACTCCCCTTTTATCTGCATGTATTTTACATATAGACTTGATAGATGATATTGCTATCTCTGCTGTTTTAGAATTAACATATATCATTTCTTTCAGATCTTGTTTCTCTTCAAGTATATATAAATCGATATTCAAATAATCCTGTATCCATTGTAATCCAGTCTTCCATTCGTAATAGAAAAATTGCTTTGGATTAAAATGAGGAAGCGCGATCGAAAAGCATCCTGTATCTTTTCCAATTGTGACATGAATCTGACAAGGATAAAGTGTAATATAATAATGCTCTGCCTGGGAAAGAAATGTACAGCCAAGATTATTTGCATGCGCCAGATTTCTAATTTCTTTTCGTAACATGAATACAGCATCTTGAGCCGTGATTTCTAAATCCTGAATATTTGCATTGTGCTTTTCTAAGAACTCTTTGTTTTTACCATTCCAGAAATCTTTAATAAATTTCCTAACTATATTCTCAAGCTCTTCTTCAGGATTTCCTTCTCTATAATCTCCATAATTGTTTTTATGATGAAGTCTATAAGCCCTCTTCATTGCATTTAAATTCATTGTGTTCCCCTTTTAGCCAGTACAACGCCCCGGCAAGTTGGAATAAATCCGGCGGTATTATTGATGATTAATTATCTTTCGTGTTTTCCGTGTGGACTGTATGAACAGGAACCAGTTGAAGTTGAACCACAGAACTTACACTTCTTTCCGTCGCTGCCATGCATATGTTTACCGAACGGACTGTAAGAACAAGATCCATAAGATGATGAACCGCAGAATGCACAATGGCCAGAATCTGTAATATGTTCATGCTTTCCATAAGGGCTGTATGAGCAGCTTCCGAATGATGATGAACCACAAAATTTACACTTTGACATATAATCCTCCTTCAGTCTGATTTTTTATCAGCTGATATTACAAAGATAGCAAACGGCTATATCATTTAATGATAAAATTCTGAAATAATGCAAATAACTTGTTTTTTTCATTTTTTGGTGTTAATTTAAAGTAAACAATATAGGAGGTGCTTATGTCTGATGCTGTTTTTTATGAAATGCTCTCGCAAATAGATGATTTTTCTTTGATGCAAAAGAAATCTCTTTTAAAAGCATTAAAACGTTCTCTTAATCCTTTCAGCAGAAAAACTCATTCAAAAGATATGCACCTCACTGAAAGTCTCATTGGCATTGCCGGCGATAAAGATTACACAATCGATCAAATAAAAGAGGAAAGACTGTCTGCTTTATGAGAGTATTCTATGATTCTAATGTTGTTCTCGATCTTCTCCTAAAATTGTTTTAATCAGAGAAACTTCTACACCTCTTTTTTTCCTACTCCACAACCTCAGTAATCTTAACTCCGAAGCTCTCGTCCATAACTAAGATTTCTCCATAGGCGATTACCTTATTGTCTTTGATGACTTTTGCAGGTTCATTCCACCATTCTCGCAGTTCAAGGATGCGGCCTTCGCCAAACTTTTCTTCTGCTTCTGTACTGCAGCCACCGTAAATGATTTTTGTATTATAAAAAGTTTCTTCTTCTGGAGTTTCTACATTTTCTGTTACACGAACGCCCCTGTTATCATCAATTACAACTCCCTCGCCCAAGGCAACCTGCTTTCCATTTTTGTAAATATCTAATGGGTCTCCTGCCAGCTTATTTGATTCGAAAATCATATTCTTTTTAATCTTGAAGTTTTCTTCCAGGCGGAAACGACCCACTTCGATAATTGTATCTGGTTCTGGATATGTAAGCGGAATAATAATCTCACCTTTTTTCTGGAAGAATTTTCTCTCAGAGAAAAATCCGTTTTCTCTGAGAGCTTTCACTAAATCGTCAGTAAGAAACAGATTCATTTGTTTCTCTACATTATTCAGGCTCACCTCGAACACAACAAGAAGGCCCATCTCTGAAAAAGAATTATGCTTAATTAAAAATTGTGGATTATCAACAAATTCCTGCTCGGTAATTTCAGGAAGTTCTTTGTCAGCCTTACTTGAAAATTCTCTGTATATAATTTCCTCAATAGGACTGTATATATCTCTCGTAAAGAGATTCTTTTCCAGACCATTTAAATCACGAGCCTTCTCAAGGTGTGCTCCCATAAAGCCATCAAAAAAGACTTCCCTGTCCAATTCAAAAATTCCTTCGCTATCCATCCACGAGAAATTCATACAAGGAGTTGGCATTGGAATGCTTCTGAGGAATTCTTCGCATGTAAGTTGATCAACACTCGCAACATGGAACTTTGGGAAGATTTCATACTTAGAGGCAAACAGTTTTGTAAGTTCCCGGGCAATAGTTTCTGAGACATTTGAGATTTCTCTAAGCTCTTCTTTTGAAAATCTGTCTGGTCGCTTAAAATCATAAATCTTAATTTTGCGAACCCTGTCTTTTGGCATTAGATTTACATCTCCAGACGCAATTGACTCTAAAAGTTTATCTATTTCCTTTTTACTTAATACTTCTCCCATACTGCTCCTCCTTCAAAATAGTCATCATTTCTATTCCCAAAATAGCAGTAGACTATATCATTTAGTGAGATGGTGTTATTTTTTTAGTTTTTCCGCATACGCCTCACAATACATCTGCAAACACTCTAATGAACTATTTGTTCCGCGGATTAACTCAGAAGCAATCTCGAGTGCATGTTTGTACGGATTGTCCATTATCGTTTGGGTTGCTTTATCGGAATCTTTTGGCAACGGAGCAAATTCGAGATTGTATGCATGGGGATGATGGTGGCTAAACTTGCCATCACTTTCCAAAAATTCTATTCTTGTGCTTCCGGCATCTATCCAGTCCGAAAAATCCTTTGTTCGTTTATCATTTTCAAAAAAGTCCTCATCATCCTTGCAGCTGCAGAAAACACCAATATTTTTTTCGTTTCCAATTTCATAAACAAGGTCGCCGCTTCTGAACGGAAAAGGAATCGTGACATAATCATTTTTGTATGATGGTTCTTCTTTCAATTCAAGATAACGGTAGAGAATATCCCGATCGCGTTCACTGAACTGCCAGTTGATTTTTGTAAGATATTCACGGACTGCTTTTGAAGGAAAAAGTCCGATAATCTGTTCGTTTGTAAGTTCCATGATTTTTCTCCCTATACAACTTTCGTTATTTCAAAAAATCCTTTATCTGCACACCCCAGCCGATGTTATTGAGGTCCATGCCCCAGCCAAGAGAGTCTTTTACTGTGAGAAAATTACCGAAGCATTTTCCCATACCGCCGGCTACACAGTTTTTGAGTTGAGTACAACATAAGATGTTGTTGTGATCGTAACACTGAACGGAAGTCTGGCCGCCGTAAAATCTGATTCGAACAGCACCGCGTTCAAGAACGGCCAGCACCAGATTGTCTCTCTGCACACTTGGTTCCGGGCAGAAAGTTGAATCTGCTGCCAGACCGTTCTTTACGCATAATGCTTCTTTTTCTTCCTGACTAAAGCCGAGTAAACCCGGATGATTCAGAAAGAAGTTTACGTGAGTTGTTTTGACGTCGTAAAATATTCCGTCTTTATACCACATTGCGTCTGATGCCATATCCATAGCCTCCTGCATTTTCGTTTTCCATAAAAAACAATAGAGGATCAATGTCCAGGGCTTCCGCAAGAGCACAAATTCCCTGAAGGGAAAGATGTTCACCTGCTTTCAGACGATTTATAGTAGCAATAGACAGATTTGTTATATTGCTGAGATATTCAGCGGTAAAACCTGTTCTTGCAATATAATATTTTACATTTGCCGAAACAACGTCCTGTACTCTGAATTCAAGGAATTCAGAATAAGTTACATTTCTCGCTTTCATAAGATTCTCCTTTTAGCCGGTACAAAGCCCCGGCAAGTTGGAATAAATCCGGCTTCGCTTTGCAAGTTTAAGGCCTAGGATCCGTTAATGCTTGCTTCAATAAGTTCTTTCTTTTTCTGTGAAAGAGCTTCCAGCTGATTCTTGAGCTGTTCCTGCTCAAGTTCGAGTTCGCAATACTTTTTTACTAATTCCTGCTGTACAGCCAGTGGTGGAACTGGGATAAGAAGATTATTAAGGAACTCTGCGCTGATAGTCCTTAAGGCCGTACCAACACTAAACTCCTTAAAAATCGTTCTTGCACTTTCTGATTCCAATAGAAGCTTAAAGAATACCGGTAATATTAAACTTGTATTTGGACGGATTACATACAAATTACTTGCGGGTAAAATCTTTTGCGCATCAAGATTTGATACAACCGCAACTTTTATATTGTCTGTAATTGCCAGTACCAGAAGAATGTCATCATTCTTTAATATTAGAGAAAGATCCTTTTCGGAAATCTCGCTCATATGCTGCAGATTCTTGCAAATACGGTTTTCCTGAATGTCCTTAGATGAGAAGTAATAAAAATCTGTATCCTCTTCTGTAAGCAGAGTATCGAGTACATTTGCTTTATACTGAACGCCGCGGTAAATCTTCTGTGTTACAAGGTGAGAAAGTTTCTTGTACTCAACAGATTCATCTGCGTAAGGCAGCTTTGCTTCCAGGAGGAAAGTATTTGGAAGAAGACAATATCCGTCTTTTCCAATCTTCTCAACTTTGATATCTACAGCATTGTGATTTTTCTTTTTACTCATTTCGTAGATTGCATTTACATGCTCATCCATAAGGCAGCTTCCGCCATGACGTGATTTTCCGTGAACTGAACTTGCATTTACGAATCTTACCTTGTCGTTGTTGTGACTCAAAATCAAAAGAGCAACAGGAACATTTGTATTTACCAGAACTGAATCCGGCAGAGTAATTACTGCTTCGAGATATCTGTTCTTTACAAGATACTCGCGGAAGCTTGCAAGATTCTCTCTGAAAAGCAAGCCAGGTAAGATTGCAATAACAGCTTTTCCAGTCTCACTAAGCAAATCTAGAGCTTTAAGGATAAAGGCAACTTCGCCCTGTGTTGCAAAATCCTGTCCATTGATATTTTTTGACAAGACATAATCTTTGATATGCGGTGCTTCAATTCTCTGGTTGAATGAAGGGAAAGAAAAAAGTTTTTCAACAAACTTAAATTTTTCGAATGTGAAAACATCTTCATTCCAAACTTGAATATCCTGTTCGTTGATAGCAGCAAGAATGTTTGCAAAAACATAAACCGATTCATCAATTTCTATACCTGCTGCAGTTGTAACGCCGTAATTCTTCTTTGCATTGATAAGGAATGAGGAAATGCCAGAACCCAGATCAAGAAGTGTATCTGTTTTTTTAAGCTCAAGAAATTTTGCACTTAAATCATTCATCTGCTGAGGGAAATAAGTTGCATCGGTTCCGTCGTGGCTGTACAAAGTGCGGTTTTCAATTTTATGATTAATATATTCAATCATATCTTCCGGAGTAACTTTTTCAAAAGTTTCCAGAGTGCACTTCAAATAGCCCCTATTATTTTTTTCAAAGCAAGCTTTTATGAAAGATGGAGCTTTGCTTTGATCAAGGATTTCTGAAACGCTGAGGCTTACGCTAACAGAGGCTTTTTTTGCATAGTATGCAGTAAGTACTAAGAGTAAGTCAGAAACTTTGTCTCCAATGCGGAAATTAAACTTCTCTAATGCCTTGTCTACAAAATGGTGTTTAGCGAATGACATATATCCTCCAAAGCTTTCTTGATAATCGTTTATCAAGTCTTCTTGATTATAATATACATCATAAAATCCTGTTTGTAAAGGAAATTTCTTGATAAACGTTTATCAAAATAACGAATTTCAGCAAATTTCTTTGAATTTCTCTGCAAATTCCGTGTTATAATATCTTTATGTCAAAAGAAGATAAGGATGATAACACCAGACAGTCGGGAAAAGAGATTTTCCGCCTCTTTCAGCTGGATGCTTTGTTTCAGGAAGATAAATATTATTCAATGGAAGACCTCACCAAACGTCTTGAGGTTTCAGTTGCAACCTTAAACCGCGATATCCGCCGCCTGCGTGATAACTATCATGCGCCTCTTGAATACAGCCGTGAATACGATGGATACCACTACTCCAGCCATCTTTATAAGTTCCCTGCCATTTTTGTTACCGAAGAAGAAATGCCAGCTTATGGAATGGTAATGAAACTTTTTGAAATGTTTCAGGACACTCCACTTTATGCTCCTCTTTTGAATATCTGCGAAAGCTTTGAATCGCCTGTAAAATCAGAAATGATTGATGTGAATCAGGTAAACTTCAAAAACTCTCATCTGCGCGAAAAGCAGTGGTTTGAAACCCGCATTGTAATGGCAAAGCGAGTTGTAGACAGCGTTGATGACACAGCCTGGGAAATCATTCTTTCTGCCCTTAAAGATAATTTTATGCTCGAGTTTGATTACGACTCGATTCACAATAATATGGCATCTTCTGGCCGCACTATTGAGCCATGGCAGTTGATTTATGATCGCGAGCAGTGGTATCTTACCGGCATGGTTAGTAAGTGGGACAATCCGAAAGAAAAAGTACGCAGAACATTTGTTGTTCCAAGAATGAAAAATCTCCGCCTGGTAAAAACTCATTTTTCTCTGCCATCTGAAGAAGAATGGATGCACGAAAAAAAGACTCTGGGAATTTTTGGTATTCAGACAAATGATGAAAAGAAACTCTGCGAATTCATTTTCCAGGGCTCGGCACTGTATTATTCAACTGCAGACTTCGGGGAAGACAAAACTGTAAAAGAATACAAAGGAAAGCTTCCTCACAAAGACGGGGCCCTCCATGTAAGCTTTACAAGCAACCAGTGGCCCGGTATTCTCCGAGACTTTTTCCCATACGGTGAAGACATCATTCCACTCGCCCCAGAAGAACTGGTAACCGAATGGAAGAAGAAAGTCCAGGCAATGACGAAGTATTTGTAAGTTATTATTTTTCTTCCTCTTCCAGAAATTTATCTTCCTTTGAATCAAATTGGAAATATTTACATCTGCCTAATCCATACTCACTGCAACAAATCTCAAGCTCATATCGATTGGAACAAATACCCTTCTTCTCCGTTATATTCTGAAGTTGCAATACAATATCTGAATATGTATATACGAAACCTGTTTTTTGAACTAGAATTTCATTATCAATATTACCACCGAATATATCCCTAATATTCTCATAACAGAAATAATCAGTAATGATGGAAATATCTAACTCCACTGCCAGCATTTTCAATTTCTTAATAATATTCATTATTCGATTCTTTTGACTACCAAATTCTTTCTCAATTGGAATTGTATTCAAAGAATCAATGTAAATAACCCTTAAATCATACCGTTCAACAGATTCCCGAATAATATTGCATAATTCATCAAAAGAGAATGAACATACTCTTGGAATAACAACATTTGAAGTAAAAATAGTTTCTATTGCTTTCTGAATATTTTTTACTTCCTGTTCATTCATCATTCCTGTAACCATCTTAGAAACTGGAATCAACGTTTCTCGGTATAACATAGCCAAACCAAATTGCTGTTCATTCATAGTATAAGAAACAAACCCAAAACGACTCTTATCTTTTGTTATAATATTGTGAAGTAATTGCATTACAAAACAATTTTTGTAATAACATAAATTCGAGCAAATAGTAATTAAGTTTCCTTTTTGAAATCCATGAGTAATCGCATCAATAGTTGGAAAACCAGACTTAACTCCGCTTATAGAATTAGAATCTTTATATCGTTTTTCAATATAATCAGCTAACTTCATCGCCAATTCTTGTGCTGTTACATCAGTATGATCACACATACAAAACCTCCTATAGTCTTTGAGTTTTGTATTTAGGGAGTTTAGCAGAGAAGTCTATCATTTAGTGAGATTTAGCTAAGAAATTTATCTATCATTTCTAAACTATTTATTGATTCTTTAATGAGTTCGGGCGCTTTCACGTAATTATCATCTTTGATTTCTATTTCCACCTTAGCTCCGTTTTCTTTTTGTATTTTAAGGATGAAAGAGTTTTTTAGATTAAGTAACTGCCATTTATAACCTAATGGTTCTAACAGTTTTTTCGAATAAGCTTCAATTAGAGATTTTGCCATAGTATAAAGACGTATCTTTTTTTGATTTTCTAAACGCATTTGATTTAGAATATACAAGTCTATTATCAAATTATCTTTTATCTTTTCACAGACTTGAAAAATAGCTCTTATATCTTTTATATGTTCGTATCCTCCACATGCGTGATTAGAGTCGCAAATGTAAAAAACTAATTCTGCCTCAGACAAATTAGTTTTCCCAGCAACACCAGAAATAACAATCATGATTTCCTCTTGAAGTGTAATTTCTATTTGCCAGCAAAGATCAGATTCTATTCTGACTTTTTCATATTGCTGTTTTAACTCTCTATATAGATAATCTTCAATACACTCAGGTGACACATCTCTCAATTCTTCATAGTCTTCTTCTTTTGCTCTTAAATTATAAATTTCCTCAAAATATTCATGAATCAGCTTATGCCAATAATTCCATGTAAAATGAAAATCTAACATCATTTTATTTAGCCCTTCTCTCCTCTTTCATTTTCTTTACATCACTCTCCCACTCTTCTTTTCGTTTCTGCATTGTTTTGTAGAGAAGGGAGTTCTCGTCTGCGTAAGATTTCGTGATGTAATCCTGAACGATTTTCAGAAGCTCGGCCGTCATATTGGTATCTTCCAATATAGTCTCCGCATTTTCGGTAAACCAGAATATTTCATAGTTATTGTCATCAATTGCATCGTTAGTATTCGTTTGAACTTTAATCCACTCTATCAGGCCAAGTTCAAAAAAGACGCCATAGGTTACATTAATAATATTAACCGGCAGACCTGTTTCTGCTTTCAAGAGCCGAACAGGAGATCTTTCGGGAGGATAAACAAAACTTTTCTGCACATCCTGCCAGGTCATATTTTCAATTATTTCAGGAAGGTTTTCTGGATTAATCATTGCTTATTCCTCCTGTTTCGTTTCTTCAGGGCATCAATAAATTCCATGCTGTCAATTTCATCTTTGTAATGCCGTTTAATGATGTCTCGATTTTTGCGGACAAAGATTTTCAGCTGCTCAATCTGTTCAGCTGAAAGGTTACATTTCTCACGGCCTTCAAGAATTTCCGGCTTGCTGCTGATTGTCATACAAAGAGGACGGATTTTGTTTTTATTGTAAAACCGAATAACTTTCTTATAGATGATCTGCCCATGTTCATCCACCACCGGCTCCAGAGGCCAGGAAGGAAGACAGCCGCAAGTACATTTTACCGGCACGCCCGGCACATCCCTCGGATGCACAGTTGTAGAAAAGAAACCATATTCCTCGTAGAAATATATCTGCTCAATCACCACAAAAAAATGAATCAACATCCTTTTGAAATCTTCTGCATACAGCAGCTTCTTATCCACAAACCGTGCATACTTCTGAAAAGCAATCTTAATTTCCCAATAGCACTTCAAAGGCCTGTAAAACTCTACAATAATCGCAAAAGAATCAAAAAGCTCCCGCAATGTTCTTGCAGCAGGATAATAAGCCTCTGCAGGCATTCCTTTTATAACCCCTGCAGTTAGCTTCTTGAGTTCATAAATAAATCGCTTTGCAAGTTTGTCTTTTGATTCGTGTTTGTGTGACAATTGAATCCTCCATCATTGAAGTAATTTAATCTTACATAACACGAATATCATCTAATGATATTAAATCTAGAATTGAATTAAACATTTTTTTTGGAAGGCATTGAATTTTTCGTCTTTTGTTTTTTGAATTATTTCTTCTACAGAGGCATTTTGATCAATCCCTTCAACATGAATAACCTGGGCAAAAATTGAAAGGCGCTCATTCGGATTAATAATCAATTCCCATTCCTTCAGGGAAACGAGCCACTCATTTACATCGAAGTTTTCTTCACAGAAAAACTGATATAAGACGATTGCCCTGGCGGGATTATTTATACAGGCATCAACAAGACGCAGTAAAAACTGATATTGCAAATCGTCAATTCTAGTTATGTCCGGATTGCAAAAATCCTGTATGGCTTCAAGCCAGTTGTCTTCAATTTTCTGTATTATGGGTTGCCTCCCGACTTTCATTTCTTTGATTGTTGGATAAATTGATTTCTGAGACAGCGCGAGATTCCGGAATTCTTTATACTTCCCCTCAACAGAAATCCTGAAATCCTCTCCCAGGCAAAGAACATCAGTATTCGAGGTAAGTTTGCAGATGTTTGAATTTCCCTTGTTAAAATTGTCTGTAACATCAAAATGTATTTCTTTTATCGAGCCAATTTTTAATTTGCCTTGAATATCTTCTAGATTTGTCTGATTCTGCCAATATTGCAAAAGAGGAACAAAATCTATTTTCGCTGGATTCTTTATCTTGCAAAAATAATTTGTGATTTCATCCTCAGTATTAAAATCGAGTTGCTCTAATTCCTTCGGCCTTTTTCCACCAATTTCTTCGTATAAAGAACTTGCACTTTTTCCAATAATATATTTCACCTCTGACATAATTACCTCCTTACAAAAGCAATTATGCCTTGTGGGAATGTCATACAGTGATATTATATTTTTAAAATTTGCAATGAATTAAAAACTGCCTCCTTATTTTATATAGCGGGCAGAGCTACTATATTGAATTCATTTTAACCGGCACTCTTTACTGTATTATATCCCCCACAAGCAGGACAAATATTACATGCTATAGATTTTATGCCGAATCTTTTCTCGAGACATTTTGAGTTTGCACACCAGATTATTCCACACTGTGTACACTTTTTCATGTTGCCTCCTGAAGTATTACACCATCTACAAGTAGCACTCATCTTCCAGACTCCTCCTTTTTTTGTAAAATAACGTTACATGTAACACATGCTATCAAAACAATTCAATAAAACATTGAATTATCGAACGTACAAGAAAATCAAATATTTATAAAGTACACTCCCCTGCCATACGCTTCTCTTTTACGAGCTTCATGATGTTATCAATTTCTTTGCATTGATTTTCATAATACTCTGAGTCTTTTGCATAACATGTGATTGGTGTAATAGACTGGTGGATATCTTCAACTTCCAGAAAATACACGCTGCCTTTCTTTAAGTAGACATAACCAGTTTTTCCATTAGTTTCAGATTCAAAAACATGAATGTCATGAGTAAGAGCAAAGCCATTGTATTCTCTGCCTTCAAGCATAAGATACGGAACACCATCCCTCAGATAGAAAAGTGCATTTCCGACGATTCGGGCCTGCTCTCCATCAAAACTTGCTGAAACCTGAATTTCATCATCACCTTTTTTAACGAACCAGGCAGACTTCTCATATAAAGGTTTTCTAACATAAGCTATTGAACCATCTTTCAAGAACTTGACATCGCCATCTGGATGTATATGTATTCCATTGTAAACTATTTCACTTCCTACAGAAGTATAATTGTCTCCCGTTAATAATTCGTATCCAAAAGGTTCCTCGGAATATGAAAGGTTTATACATTTTCCTTCAAAGAAGTCTGTCTTCTCTCCATCAATCAGAATATATTTTTCCGGCAAGTTATTTATGATTGCCCGCCCCTTGCTGTCATAAATGAGATGACAATGAACAGGCTCCCAGCCTAAGAATGGGCCGTACTCTTTCCCATCCAAATTGTAATAAAACTCTTTATCACCTTTTGATTTGAGATAAACAAACTGAAAATTTGATTCATCTTTGTATGCGGTTTTTTGAATCTGATAATACGGTCCAAGTCTTTTAGAAGGCGTTATAAACCAATCAATCTGTTCTTTATTGTTACGAAGCACATGTTCTTCTTCATTATATTCTTCATCTGGAGTTATTTCGGCTATTTCCTCACACATTTTATTTAAGAGAGCCATGGTCTCTTCCCATGTTGGAATCTTTTTCTTGCCGCAATTCTTGCCGCCTATGAAAATATACTCTTCGCCGTTAATTACACCTTCCCAGGCAAAAGTCTTGTAACTTTTACCTTTCAAGTCTGCAATATCTGGATTATCACTTCTTCCAACCTTTTCATACGGCCCATAAACTTTCTTGTTGCAGTTCACATAATATTTAACACGGCCGTTTTTTCTAACCTCATAAAAGAACGCAAAAGTTTCATCTTTAAAGTTAAAAAACTCAAGAAGTGCAGTAGCGTTGGTTCTACATAATTTCTTTGACTTCTTCATAACCTTACCTCCGTTTATGCCTGAAATTTATATGATTTGAATATCATTTAGTGATACTCAAATAAGAAATTTTTTTTCCTCGTATTACTGACATGTTACTGCTCGTCTATATCATTAAATGATACTAAGCAACAATAAAATGAAAGTTATGAATAATGATGATGAATTGTTTTATAATTGGATTCAAAGGGAATTTGAAAACTACATTCTAAATCCGCTGGCCAAATATTGGAAAAGTTTACTGAATAGTTTGATAAGCAAAAACTCTGAATTAATATTTGATTCACAGAAACAAGCCCAGCCCAAACTCTCGAAAAAAACAATTCATAACAACTTTATAGATTTTCTCTCGGAGCAAAAGAAACATTACGATATTGGGATTAATTACGATTATCAGAAGAGTACAAGAAATTTCAATGTAAGTATCTCATTAAAAAATCATTCAATTGCCGATGAAATAATTCTGATTACTTTTTACAAAGATGAAATCCAGCTAAGCGTCAGCCCTTGTTTATCTATAAAATTTGAATTTGATTATTGTGATATTCAGCTTTTACAAAAAATCCTATTAGATATTTTTGAGATGTTTTTCTCCGGAAAACCAATGCAACAAGAACTCCTGTCCGAAATCGAAGAAATCAGAAAAAAAACTCATGGACTGACAAAAAAATCTATAGGCATCACCAAAAACGCAATCAAGTCCATTTATGATAACGAAATAGCCAAAAATCCTCAGCTCGAGTTTTCAATTCAAAGCCGCCTCTTATACACAGACATAAAAATCAATAAACGAACATTTACGATATTTCACAAAGATTTTATTGATAATCCCAAGAAGGTCATAGACGAACTGCACGAGCTAGAAGAGAAATGTAAAAATAGCAGCAGGTAATTCCTACTGCCACTTCCTTATCTTTATGAAACAATGGTTAATCTGTCCACTCATCGCTCCAGATTAATTCATGACAAGAATAGAGATCTTCCATTACACGTAGAATCTTCTGGCGACATTCCTGAACCTGACGCTTCAATACTGGCCCTAGGTCATCAATGTAATCATATAACCACTGTTCGGCGCGCTTGCTCATATTGCAACTAATCGCTTTTTTGAAGGTATCACTTGTGTTTTTAAGAGCAATACCCAAATCATAATTAGAAATATCTCGCAGAATTTTTTGGATGCTTCTTCCATCAAAACGAACAATATCTTCAAAAGCCAGAAATGATTTATGAAATTCACGATTGAAACGTGTATATCCTTTTCTTTCTGCTAGTTTCTTTTCAATCTTATCACGTCCTTCATTCCCAAGTTTCTGAATGTCATTCATTACCCCACGTGGGAAACATTCCTTCTTATAAAAATTAAAAATGAAATTAGAAAATTCACGAGCCAGTTCTCTTTCCATATAGTGCATTTTGTCATCTTCTGCATAACCACAAAACAGCTCTTTGCTATCATAGGTATTTCCATAAAATTCTTCCTGAGCTGCAACATCATCTATAATAAAGCGAAGAGTTTTACAGTCTTGCAAGATTGGTTCCTTAATTGTCTCATACAACTGTCTGCAAGCAGTTTCAAAGACCTTTCCAACACGCTCATCAAAATCTGTAAATGAATACTTTGCTTCTCCATTCTTACCATCTTTATGAAACTCAACCATATCGGGCCTCCTTAGAATTAATTTCTGAGGATAATGTACATAAATGATGTATCATTTAATGATATTTTAGGTATGAAAACTAAAAAACATTCCACTTTCATAATTGATTTCTTTACTGCTGAAATTCCACTGTGTTCTTTCATGCGGATTTTCAATAAAAGCTCTGAATGCTTCTGTATCACGAAGAAATTCGTTATATGTGATGTAAACTTGATAGGTCTTTTCTGGAACTCTGTTTCCATAATTTAAGCTTACTGGCTTTGTTAGATAGATTAAAGAATTGTCTCGATAGTATTTTATACCATGCAGATTATAATTATTTTCTAATAGAGCTTTCATCGAAGATTCTGCAATTTCATAGGCCTTCTTATTTAATACGACGTCATCAGATACCTGAGGTGAGATATTTTCAAAGTCTTTCTTTGTCTTCTGAAATAATGTTTTTATAAAATTCATGATTTCTTTTCCTCATTAGAGTTCAAAAATCCTATTTTAAAATATCAACATATCACTAAATGATATTCTCCCCTGCTATTATTTGTGGTATCAAGGAGGCTCGCTTATGGCAAACGAATTATCTGTTGAACGCCGCAAGGCTCAAATTATGGTTTCTTATGCAATGGACAATATTACAAAGGAAACACAGAAGGTTTTACAGGAATATTTGCAGGAAAAGCATTTTGAAAGTCTTGCAAAGATAATTGCTTATCTGGAGCTTGATTACACGAAAGCCGATGAGTTTCTGCAGGCTTATGATTACGATACCCGAGATAAAATCTTTGAGCTCTCCAGAAAATTTCATAAAACAGATGAAGCTGTTGTTGCTGAAGCAGACCATATTGTAAAAACTGCAGGAGTTTCCTGCGATGATGATTTTCAGATTATCAAAGAAAACCTCCCTGCCGGTGGAAGAGATTTTGCAAAAGATGCTGTTCATAATTTCCGAACAACAACACCCGTCCTGAAACCAGAACTTGATAAATGTCTTTTTGAAATTAAAGATATAGTTTACCTTCGTGACCTTGATATCCAAAAACTTTTGCGTGATATGGATCAGCGACAAATTGCAGCAATCCTTAGATATGAATCAGAAGAGGTCCAGAATAAAATATTCCGCAACATGTCAGAACGAGCTGCAAAAATGCTCAAAGACGATATCGAAATGATGGGTTTTATCTCTCAGAGCAGACTTGATGCTTGCCGTGCAAGAATGATCAATACCATTCTAAGACTCGAAGCTTCCGGAGATATTGAAATCTTTACAAAAGAAAATTTTGGGGAGTTGTAAATGCTGAATTATGTAAATGACGAGTTACGATTTGCACTTTGCGAACGTTGGTATGAAATTAACAGTAAATTCATCTGGACTCCAGAAAAGAAGCAGAGAATCATTGAACTAAATAATGGACTTTACGATCGATATCGGGCAGCTTACAATGAACTTATCAGAATAACTAATGAATTCGAAGACAGGTATCGTTCTGGTGATAATAATTACAAGGATTATATGATTGAGCTCGAGTTCTGGTACAATCATCCTGAAAGTCAGAATAAAGAAGAAAACAAACTCTGGCAAAATATGTGCGAAAAAAGCAAATATTGGGGGCCAAATTTTTGCGCAAGAAGTGATGAACGAAATAAAGGGGTTGGTCTTGAACCCTTTGAAGACGCTATGGTTATGTGGGCAAAAAAAATAACTTATCTCCCCTTCAAGGTAAAAGACGATAAAATTAACCTTTATTCATTCATGTATGACATTTTTGATAATAATCACACATATTCCTTAGAAGATGCCATGCAAATGAAAGCCGAAAACTTTTCCTGGCAGCTGGTAATACACCTTGAACACTGGGGAAAATCCTGCCAATAATAAATTTTTACGTATATCATTAAATGATAGAATCTCGCCTTATTATTTAAATTACTATGGATTTTTATGACATAACAAACAACGCAATTGCTACCGGTGGTACCCAGCCAATTGGTACAAAAAAGGTAAAGACTGATAATAGCAAGAAGGCAAAGTCTTCCGGTGCAGCTTTTGTATCAAAACTCAGAGAAGAAATAGAAACTGAAGTTCGCGCGGAATATGAAAGCCGTCTGGCCGAAATCTTATTGAATGGTCAGATGCCTTCTCCACCTCCAGTATTATCCCGCGAGGAATACATATCCAAGCAACTTGAAATCATCAGGAAGCAATATAACCATATGCTTTGTCTTTGTGATACTTATCCAGAATTATCAGACATATTTACAGAAATGCCCGTTGCCAGAAGACTATATGAACAGTGATTGATTTTGTATAATCAGAGATGGGATATGTTTAAGAAAAAAACTACCGAAAAGAAAATCTCCTCACCCAAAAAGCCTGCCAGAATTAACCCCCAGACTAAGGAAATCGCAGACTATATAAAACAAAAACAGGCAACTGAACCTGAATACCAGTACATCGCAAATGAAGATCACTACGAGAAAGTAATAGAAAAAATCAAAGACTGTAAAAAGACTCTCTGGATTGGCACAGCCGATATAAAAGACCTTTATGTAAAAGACGGCCGCGGCACAAAACCTCTACTGGAAGTTCTTTCTGATCTTGCAAAACGAGGAGTTGCAATCCGCCTCATTCACGCAAAGGAACCAGGGCCTGCTTTCCGTGAAGACTTTGATAAATACCCCGCCCTAATCGAAGGTCTTGAAAGAGTCCTCTGCCCCCGCGTTCATTTCAAGATTATCATTTTTGATTTAAAAACAGCCTATGTCGGTTCTGCAAATCTCACCGGAGCTGGCCTCGGTATGAAAGGCGAAAATACCCGCAACTTTGAAGCTGGAGTTTTAAGCAGCAACCATGATTTCGTAAAAAACGCCGCTACTCAGTTCGATGAAGTATGGATGGGTGCCCACTGCAAGAGCTGCAAAAGAAAACAATTCTGCAGCGATCCAATTGTATAAAAAATCCTCATATTTTTAAAATACTTTTTCAGCCTATCTCATCGTGATAGTCTACCTGTCGTATATTAATCATATAAATACGAAGGAGGCTATGCTTATGAAAAATGAATTATCTGCAGAACAGAAGGCTCAGACTATTGTTGAAACCACAATGGGCGACATTACCAGAGCAACCCGCAAAGTACTGATGGATTATGTCAGCAATATGTATCTTGTAAGCTTTGCAAAAGCAATCGCGTATCTCGGGCTGGAATCCGAAGATGCTATCAGTCTTTTGAATACCATGGATGCCGACACTCGCCGCCAGGTTGAGGCCTTTGCTAAAGGCTATCAGAAATCAGAACCTCAGGTTGTTTCAGAAGTTGAGCATATCGTCACTGCTAATGGAATGAACCTTGATGATGACTACAAGAAGTTGAAGGAAAACCTTATACTTTCCGGCCAGCAGTTTACTGAAAAAGCAGTACGCAATTTCCGCAGCGAAACTCCAATCTTCCAGAAAAAACTCAACAACTGCATTTTTGCATTTGAAGACATTATCAATCTCGATGATCGGGCGATTCAAAAGACACTCCGCGACGTAGATCAGCAGGAATTAGCGAAAGCTCTCAGGGGGGCTTCTCCCGAAATCCAGGATAAGTTCTTCCGCAACCTGCCAGTCCGTTATGCAACCATGCTAAAAGAAGACATGGAATTTATGGGTCCTGTGATCATAACCGATGTCAAAAAAGCCCAGGCAAGAATCGTCCAGATTATCCTCCAGCTTGAAGCAAAAGGCGAAATTGTGATTGTTGCCAAGCATGAAATTAGCAAACTACTGGTTTAAAATAATTTCTTATTTCGAACTATTCGTATCAGAACAATAATAAATTACTGGACTCTCGAATCTAACAATTTCCCTCGAGAAGTTCAGTTTAAATTCTGCAGTTTCTCCATAATGATTTTTTGCCACGATTAATGTTGCAACACTGTCTTCAACATTCTCACGATGTACAAAGAGCACTATATCTGAAACATCTTCTAAAGCTCCAGATCCACGTAGTTGTTGCAAATTTGGAGCCAAATTATCACAGGATCTTGCAACCTGACAAGTAATAAGAATCGGAATCTGTAATTCTTTTGCAAGCTTCTTAAGTTTTATGATTATTTCCGTTACTTTCTCATATACTGGAGCTGCATTATCATTTATAGTAATTAAGCCAAGATAATCGATATAAATTATATCTATGGCATTCTCTTTTACCTTCGTTCGAGCCATATCACAAATATCATTAATATTATCTACTCCATCTTCGATTATGATTGGTAAATCGCTGACTTCCGCCAAAACTGTTTTGTAATTTTTTAATTCATCTTTATCCATTTCTGAATTTCTGATTTTAGAATATGGAATACAAGAAATAGATGAAACTAATCTATCCTTAAACTGTGCTGCAGGCATTTCAAGACTGAAGAACAAACCTTTTGCACCGTTCTCAATAGTAATTTTATTGATTAAGGTTCCAAGAAATGCAGACTTACCAATAGACGGTCTAGATCCTATAACCGTTAACTCCCCTGGAAAAAATCCGCCAATAACATTGTCTAATTCTGTAAAATTTGTTTTGATTGCTTTTACATCCATAATAACCTCCGTTGTATGGAGGTATCATAATTTACAGCAATGTCATTTAGTGATATTGAACCTTGAGATATTAAACTTCATATCGTTTTAGGTAAGCTCTATGTTCTAAATCATTTGACCAATCAACTCGAGTAAGAAACTCTGAATAACGAATATACTCAACGGAGAAATCTACTCCTAGTTGTTTGAAAAGATTACGGAATGTCACATTTGCAAATGCAACATATTCTTTTCCTTCACGCTCTACCGTTTGATATTCTTCTGCTTCATCATAATTCCAGACTATATTCAATAATCTGATTTTCTTTGGAACCTTACCTTTCTCTCGTGCACAGTAATTATAGATTCCAAGAATATGAATATTCATTTGAACTGCATCGTATTTTGAATAAAAAGGCATTATCCTTTTTGCATCTTTTGAATCTTTCACTTCCGGGAAAGATTTCAAACTTTTGAAAGATTCTATAAAGTGCGGCACTGCCTTATCTATTTCCGGGGGATAACATCTTGGCGAAAGATATGCAATGCTCATAGATTTTGGATTTTCTGTCCACTCAAGCATTTTCGCTTCAACAAGGGTCAATTCTGTCTTATCTTCACTTAGCATAGAAACATCAAGATGCGCAGAATGATCATGGTCTGTTGCATCGTTGTTATTCAATGCAGGAAATTCTCGCTCATATTCAATATTCTGATATTTCTTTCCATCAAGAATAACACTGTCTGGGCCGATTGTGTTATAAATCATTGCGGCGGAGGATCTGATTGAGTTTGCTCTGGGGTCAATTCCTTTATAGGGAGTGAAGAAAAGATTTTCTGACATTGCTTTCAAATAATATCTATTACATAACTCTAATTCCTGTTGAAAGAGTTTTTGTCTCAATCTTTCAAGTACTATTTCTTTATTCATGCTTATCTAATTCCTTCTTGTTTTTCCACTCTTCAAATTCAGCCTCGTTTATTACATATTTTCGTGAATTAGGATTTTTATCAAAAATATCATGTATACTTAATAAATCTGCCATCGAAAAAGAGTACTTTTTATTCAACCCAATAAAATTTATATAAATAATAACTTGTTTAAATCTTTTCTCTAATTCTTTAGAAGAAAAATGACGGTTATTTATTTCTTTTTTCACACCTTCTATTGATCTACTATACTTTGAGAAAATTGCTGCTATAGTTTTTTTGGACCGGTTATTTATTTCTTTTTCTTTAAGATACAAATAATGAATGAAATAATTCTTATTTTTTCCATTATTCTCACAAATCAATTTCAGGAAATCTTTCTGTATATTTTTTTTATCACATTGTCCATACTTGAATTCTAAATGCGACATTAAATTCTGCTCTGGCTTTTTTTCAATAAAGTTAGCTTTATGATATAAAGAAACATCAATTCGTGCAGACAAGAAATTATTATCCTCATTATCATAATTTTCATTTGGAAAAATAACTCGAGGATTCTTCTTAAAATTATATATATTTTCTGAGGGAGTCTCGACAGAAAAAAATAACTGATTTTGATTTAGAATACGTCTTATGAATATTTGTTTAAGTTCCTGTTCTGAATATCTTTTCTCCCCTTTTTTCTTTTGCTTATTTTCCTCATTTGCTTTTTCATCATTTCTATAATTCGGAATGATAATATTAGACTCACAAGCACCTTCTTTGATTACTGTTTCTAATTCCCTAAAAGAGTCTTCAATAATTGTTTCTATTTCCTTATTACTCATCTATTCCTCCGTAATTATTTTAACTAGAAAATCTATTTCAACAGTATATATTTTTTAAGATTCCAGAATGAATCCGAAACATCCTCATTTTTTATCTCATATTTACTAATAGCATCATTAATAAACTTTTCATCTCCTTTGTTTAGAGCAAGTAAATCTTCTAGCATTCCCATTGCTTCATCTTTATTTACTGATATATTTGTTAGATTGTTTTTCAGATTCTTTCTGATTTGATATAAATAATTCTTATGAGACAATTGACTATGATCACTTCTCAGCATCCATATCAAATTGCTACATCTGTTATCAAAACCATTATTTGTTTTATGATGTACAATCCAATAATCATTTTTGGGAAGTTTTATAAGAGTATCTGATACAGGACATTTACACCAAACTTCTGCAACAAAACGATATACAGGATATTCTATTTTGTCATTTAATCTTACATACAAATATCCGTATTTCTTTTGAAATTGTTTTTCAATTTTATTATTTATTTTCACTCTTCCTAAATTACTGATATTAATTACATTTTCTTTTAAGAAGTTTTTTAACTCCTCTCTACAAGCATATAAAGCCAAATCGACATTCTTGTATTCCTTGAATTCTTCGTCTTTTAAGTTTGAAATATTCAATTCTTTATATGCTATATTGTCATTTTTGTTATATTCATAATTCTGCAAAATAAAGTTTAATTCTTCTTTTGAAACGCCATAATCTCTATTAAATTCTTTTGTCATACTCTTCCTTGTGTTCTACCTTAAATTTCTTACCATCCCTCTAACATTCTTTCCCCACTCTTTCACCAGCCACTCTGGCTCCAGCGGCTGCACGTACATTCCATGACTCAGTACCCACCCGAGAAGCGGATAGTCCTGATTAGTGGTAAAGGTCATGATTGTACTACCATCACTCTGCTTTTCGAACTTCTGGTCTTCGGCCCAGTTGTAGGTTTTTATGTAATTGAGAGTTTGTTCCGAAGTAATTTTGAGTTTGCAGTTAAGTAACTTCGGGCCTATGTAGCGGCGGAAGTTACCTTTTGCACGTTTGGTATATTCAAAATCAGGAGGAAGTTCGAAGGTATTTTTCTTGTCAATTTCCAGGTCGTGGATTCCCGGCAGATTGTAGAATCTGTTGGCTTTTACATCCGGCATCTGATTATATGTGTACAAGCTCCACATTCCTTCGCTGTAAATAAGCTGCCACGGCTGAACAACAATCACATTGTCGTAATTCAGATACTTAAAGCGTATGTAGTTATTCTTTGACATTGCCTCTTCAAGCTTGGTCCAGATTTCATCATCAACTTTTACCGGATCCATTCCAAGAAACAAAATGCGGTTCGAGAGCTTCTTTGAATTGAGTTTTGAGTCTTCATCAATATTGTCAGAAAGAGAATTGAAAACTTCGATTGCTTTTTTATACACCGGTGTATTCTTTATGAGATTCAGAAGATTGGACATCAGTTGTGCTGCGACAATCTGTTTTTCCGATGTAAGCATTGCAGGAATTCTGAAAGAAGGCTGAGTGTAATAAAAGCCTTTTCTGATTCTGTCGTACTGCAAAATATCTTCCGCCCCAAACTTCAGACGTAAATCCCGCAAGTCGCGGTTAATTGTTGGAATGGAAGCTTCTGTTACTCTTGCAAAATCTTCTACACTCGGATATCCTCCTTGTGAAATCATTTGATCAATCTTCAAGATTCGTTCTAGTCCGTTCAAATACTGTTTCTTTACCTTTTCTTTTGCCATTTGCTGCTCCTATTTACAGCTACTATATTATACACCCAGACTATCAAGGAATGATAGGCTTAATTTTTTCTTTGTTTATTTAATTCTAATTTTCCTTCAACAGAAAAATCAAAATCTTTATAAACCTCTGTAGCTTCTACATCTGTAATACAATAGGCACATTCACATTTGAGTCTGTGGCACACCCAATTAGACAAAGGAGTTCTTAACGAACTGGCAGTTATAAACACAGGTCGATACCCCTTATCAGATATATATTTCATTTTTTTTCCTAGTTCAGAATCAAATCTTTTTGCATCACAAGATTCTAATAAAAAATAAGGTACTTCTGTTCTGGATTTAGGAGTAACTATATGGTCTGTTAAAAAATCACAAAGCGTTTGTGAAATTCTTAATACATGCACCCTTTTATCTTCTGCTAAATTCAAAATTATTGGGTATGCCAGCTTCTCTCTAACCTTTTCCATAAGTTCTACCGGCTTTTTCTTATCCTTTAAATTATCAGCAATTGTTTCAAGAATTGTATTCATGTCGCGAATTGAAACGCCTTCTTCAAGAAGCCAATTTAAAATGAGCTTTAAATCTGATGTTGAAAAATCATGCTTGAAAAAAATATCATCTATTACAACAGGATTTTGAAAACGAATTTTATTTATAAGAGTATTTACCATGCTTTGATCAAGAAACTTCGTAATATTCTTTCTTATAATTTTGTAAAGATGACATCTTATAACAACAGACCACTCTGGAATCACATAGCCACGAGACTGTGCCTCATCTTTTTCTGAATAAGGGATTATTACTGCATCGATATCAAACGCAGGATCTCTAGTCTTCTCTCCAGAAATTTCTTCCGTAACAGCTCCTGTATCAAGGCACATAACATAATGAGGATTACATTTTTCATATCCACCAACTTCAACACCATGCAATAATATCTTATATTCATAAGCTTCGAGACACATATTATCCCGTATACGAACTTTAGGCAGGGGTAAACCATATTCCCCATCAATTTGATTTCGTACATATGAAATCTCTTCTAACAATGGAGCTTTTAGTTCTTGATCAACTAAAGGAATTAAACCATATCCAAGTTGTAATTCAAGAGGATTTGGTTGTCCTCCAAAATTACGATAATACTTCTCATCATATATTCTTGGGCGTTTTCGTCTTCCAGCCATCTCATTCTCCTCTGTTTTTCAGGCTTGGAATAAAGGTTGCTTTATTAAATCGCAAATCTTTAATCCAATGGTTTGCATTGTCATACTCGACTTTGCTTGTAAGAATCCAGAGAATTTGCTTGTTCTTTTTGATTTTTGGTATAGCCGCATAACCATCCGTAACCATAATCAGGCCTTGGTATTCTTCATGGTTTTCGTAATAGTTTATTACGCTCTGAAAATTGGTTCCGCCGCGTCCAAGGATTTGAATTGAACGTCTGGCTTTTTTTAGTTCAAACTCCTGTTTGATTTCTGTATCAAATGCAAGAACCTTAATAGTCTCAACTCCATAGCTGAAAAAGCGGTTTATGATCGAAAAGAAATTCTGCAAATCATTAGAACAAATTGAACCGCTCACATCAACGGCAACAAGCAGGTGCGTTTTGGGTTCAAACTGACTTCCCATGAACTCAAAGCCATATCGGCGGTTAGGCTTCATGCGGGTTAGTTTTCTGCGCTGGCTGATTATGCTTGCTCGGAACTGAGAAAGGATTCGGCGATAGTCCATCGGAATTTTTAGAGAGGCTGTAACTGTTTCCTGAAACTGTCCTGTTACACTACCCCACTGATTAGTCTTCTGGGCTTTCTCTATTTCCATATTTACTTTATCAGCCATCTCTTCGTCTTCATCCCAAAATTCAGAACAAGATGCTGCAGCCTCATATTCCCATATTTCCCCTTTTTTCAGAGACGGACTGAGATGAGTTTTTTGCTGAGAGTCTTCACCGCTTTTACCACCAGAGCAAGACAAGTCTTTGTAATCTCCCTCTGGAGTAACATCCGGGCAAATCAAAGTAAGTTTTCTGTAATATTCCTCATAACTCAACTGATTCTCAAAATTGTAATGAGCTGCATTATGGAGTTTTTCATTCTGAAAACAGTGCTCACGGATTGTAACGTCACTGGCTGTAGTAAGGGCTGACCTGTTCGGATACGGTGGCACTCGCTGATAAGGATGCTTTAAGAGGATTCGGGTAACTTCTGTTTTAAGCCCCATCTCAATCTCATCTGTGGAGGCTTGTTTCAACAAGTTAGGATTGTATTCAATGCGACGTTTCCCGGTTCGGAAAGGACACTTTATTTCTGTGTTCTCTTCCAGTTTGTGAGTACAGTACACATTGAATAAAAGCGGTTCATACAAAAACCACTTGTCTACAACCTTACTGATTGTTTCCCTTACATCAGTCATTATTTAATCTCCGCTACAAACTTTGTCATCTTTGAATAAAGATCCGGACACTCGCTGATAATGAACACAAGCGCATTCGGATACATTGTTCCGCTGAACATATTTGCAAAATGTGCCATCGCTTCACGTAGTTTTTTCTGTTCGAGATAAGAAAAATAAGAAGCAAGATTTTCTGCCATTATTACCTTATCACCCTCTGCATATTTTCCACTTTCAAGATAGACAAAGATTCCGTCATTGATTGTTGCAAACTGAGGAGTCTTATAAGATTCAAGCTTGAGTCTGCTCATTTCAAAGTTATCGAGCAAAAGCTCTTTTGCAGTGAGAATGTGATTCTTATCCAGGAACTCAATGAAGCGGTTTGCAGCAACTCCACCCACAATTCCAGCAATCATACTTTTGTGACTCTGTTTCAAAACAGGCTTGTCTTTTATGATTTCTGAAACACGCACCCAGCCACGACGGTCCGGAGTTTTTTCAAGATTATCAAGTTCTTCAATTGATGACTGATTATCCAGAGCTTTCGGATTTGCAGAAATGTAATCTAGAATGCGGTCATCAACTCCATTCTTGTTTGCCCACAAAAGCCAGTCCTGAACACTTGGCACAAACTCGTAAATGTTAAAGCGAGAAACAAGGGCCGGGTCCAGGTCTGTAAGCTGATATTCTTCTCCATTGTTTACAGCTGAAATAATGCGGCTACCTGCAGGAAGAGAACGGCCGGCAAGTTTACGATTTAGGGCAAGATCCATGATAGTCTGCAACACTTCCGGGCGTGCACGATTCAACTCATCAAGGAAGAGAACAACCGGTGTATCATCTGTCGGAAACCAGTAAGGAGGCATGAACTCTGTATGCCCGGTCTCTTCGTTTTTATGCGGAATACCAATCAAGTCGCCAGGATCACTCATCTGTCCCAAAAACAAAGGCACGACCTTGCAGCCTTTTGCTGTATAAAACTTTTCCAAAATCTGAGACTTACCGATTCCGTGTTTTCCCATAAGCATAATATTCTGAGTACTTGGAGTTTCTTCCAGAATCTCCAAAAGCAAATTACCATCAATTCTTACTGACATATTTCTTATCCTCCATTCGTTGTCTATAATTTAATCACATACAAATATCATTTAGTGATAGGCTACAATTTATTTTCTCAATTCACTGGTACTATATTTTTCCAAGCTCTTTCATTAGTTCTTCTGGCATCTCTAAGAACTCCTTATGCAAAACTCGAATCCTTTTTCCTTGTAAATCAAGAACAGAATACAAATACTTCTGTTCCAAATTCTTGGGACTCTCTTTCCTACTGTCAAAAATTGCCTTTATAGAACTCTGGGCTATTTCTACTGTTTTCAATGTCAGGTTTTGATCACTCTCTTCAATTCTTAAATGTTCATATAAAAGATCTGCTAATTTCTCATTTTCATACAAATCCCTACAAACTTCTGAAAGCAAAAGTTCCATAATTTCATAATCTTCTAATAAGAAATTTTCTATAAACAAACCTGAAAGCATCCGAATTTCTATAGCTGCACACCCTATAGAAATAATTATAGAATCTGAAAAGTAAGCCTCATTTAGATATCTGAATTTAATTCGATATTCTGTTTCTTGAGACTCTTTCTGCATTGTTATTTCTAAGTTATATCTTTTTCCCAAATCCATAAGGAACCGATCAATAGAATCCTTTACTATATAATATGAAAGAGCTCTTTTAGTTGATTTATAATTATTTAAGCCAATCACTGTATACGCATCTATAAAAAGTGAATTCCAAAAAACTCTATGACTTACATCCAAAAGTTTTATCTTTTCTTCATTGAGAATTTCCTTAAGCTGTTCATTATCTATTTTCTCTTCACAATCCGACACAAGTAGCCTCTTATATATTCCAACTCTCTTGTAAGCACTTCCGGATTCTCAAAAAAGTCTTTGTGATAAATCCGGACAACTTTTCCACTTTTCAAAAATGACGAATACAAAACTTTCTGTACAAACGATGCATGGTCGCTTTTGTCATTTTGAAAATAAAGAGCGCGGATTGAAGACCTGGCTATCTCTATAGATTTTGAATTAATCTTTTTCGAACACTCTTCTATATGCTTTGTTTCTGCGGCTAAGGCTTCAAACTTTTCTTTTTCACTGTTGAAAATAACGTCAAACAGTTTCGCAATAATATTTGTAACAAGTACATATTCTTCAAGCATGAATTGTTTTAAGAGTGGATCATATGGAAAAATACGCAGAGTAATATCCTTATTACAAATTACAATAGAAAGCTCATCTGCTTTCGTTTTCTTTTTTCGATCAAAACAAATCCTTAAAATAAATTCTGTTCTGCTAGGTCCGTTTGTCTCTGTTACAGAAATTCCGTATTTTTTGCAAAGCTCTGAAAAATTTCTTCGACAGTAATCAGACACATCTCCCACACTAAGATTTACTGGAACCATAAAATATCCATATTGATAGGTGTAGTTCTTGAATAAAGCCTTAAACGTATTATTCCAGTATTCCCCATGAATGTGGTTTATGAGCTCTGTTTTCTCACGGTCTAAAATCGAGGCCAATTCTCTTTCGCTTTTCATTCCGTTTCCTTCCTGCAATAAAGTTTGTCTTCGATTTCCATTTCATGAGGGGACTTAAAAAGCTTGAGTACGTCCGAGGAATCTATGCTGAAAGGCTTATGATAAATCTGAATATGATATTTCTCATCTTTCGAAATCCGGGCAATAATATCGCTCTTCAAACGATTCTGATTGATTTTATAATCCAGACATTTCTCTCTTAGTACTGAATTACATAGAGCCAGAATTGAAGCTTTTACAATATCTGCAGTTTTAAGATTTAGATAAAACTTGTCACGGACTTCCTCTGTCTTTTCTATAAGAGGTTTTATATCAATGTTGATATAATCCTGTATCCATTTCAAACCTCGCTCCCAATCGGATGCAGCAAAACTTCTGGAATTGATATGAGGAACAGAAACTGTAAAATCATTCGTCTTCTTGTCTATTCCGACATAAATTGGAAAAGGAACAATCGAAATGTAATAGTGGTTGTTATGAGAGTATGCCGAATATTTAAGGCCGCTTTTCTTTGCAATAGATTTTATGCCTTTCTTCAACTGAGAAAGAACATCTGTAGAGGATTCATTCAGTGGCTTATATTCTTCCTGAAGAATACAAAGCTGAAAATAAGCCTGTTTCCAGAATTCACCCGAAATCTGATAAATTAATTCATTGAGTTCCGTGCATGGTTCATCGTTCTCATTCATGAGGCCAATATAACAAGCCGGGCTATCATATAATGATATTCGTAAATAGATTTTATTATTTATTCAAAAAAACTCTGTGCCAATTTTCCATCAGGCTTCTGATATTATGAAGTCTTTAGACTTTGGATCAAACGAAAGCTTATGCCACTGCTCGTTCAAAAAGGAAAGCGACCACTGATTTTCCTTAATACCAAAAACTTTGAGAATAGAAAAAGGCTTCTCCCGATCTATCATCTCAGGAGAAGCCACAAGGCACCGGGCTTTTTGGTCAGATTTGTAAGTTAAGCCTCCATCAAACTTTTTCAAATCTATAGACAGGAGCGGGATCCCCCGCAGGCGCTACTCTGTCATGAGTTCGCATTTTCTGCTGCATGTGCCTTTTATTATCAAGATGCAAATTAGCTTCCATAGAGTACCAGTCTATTGCTTTAATTGCTGTACGCATCTTTATACAAGGTGCATCAAGGATTTCCCTTGAGGTACAATTCCTTTCGAAATTGCTGCATGCACCTTTAATTCCTTATGCTACAAGCTTGTCGAACTCAGCATATGGTTCAAGTATCTGAAGCATGAACTCGTATGGAGTTACAACCTTGAGGTCGCCACTCACTACATCTGCAAAGATGTTTGCTGATGCACCGCTTACCAGTTTTACGCCCTTCTCGTTCATTGTAACAGGAAGGTGTGTATCGCGGGCTTCTACGTTCCAGAATACGAGCTCTGGAAGTTCATAACCGGCAGCTTCAAACTCCTTTTTGTAGAATTCGAAGGTTGAGACACCTTCTGCGCAGTAATCGAACTCCATGTCAGAAATAATCAAAACTCGTTCAATCATTTCCTCTTTTGGAACATTACCGCTCTTTGCTACATCAAGGATAAGGCGGTAAACCTTACCGATATCAGTGTTAGAACAGTCATTAAACTTTGAAATGAAGTTTAACTTCTTCTGCAAAGTGTCTGCGTTCTCTGGAACCTGAACGAGTCTTGGTTCAGAACTGAAGGTGATAAAGCTGTTCTTATATGCACCATCAAGCTGTTCTGCAAAAAGCAATGCCAAAGATGTAGCAATATTGATTGCAGCAAAATCTCCAGAACCATACATAGAACCAGAACCGTCGCGAACAACAATGGTCTTTGAATCAAAGCTTCCACGGTCCAAAGCCTTCCAGCTTGCTTCCAAAGGAAGGGCCTTCTCGTCCGGAAGACATCTAGCACCAGACCATCCATCCATAAATGGAGCAACAATCTGATATGGATAAAGGGTCTTAGTATTAAGCTTTACCCTCTCCTCATCAGGAATCTCTTCACCACGAGCAAGCTTTTCTGCCTGTTCAACTACCTTGTTCAAGAAGCTCTTATAGCGTTCTTCATCGTTACGCATAAAGGCCTTCTTGTAACGGAGCATTGCCTGACTTGGCTGCTTAGAATAATCAAAGGTGTAATCCTTGCGACGAAGGTTATCTTCAAGAATCTTGATTTCCTTACGAAGCGCAGAACACAACTTACGATATTCAACGGCCTTCATTCCAAGAGCTGCCATAAGCTGTTTGGCAAGCCAAACACTCTCTTTAGAAGAAGTATTGATAGAAGGAAGCCACTTTCCAAGCAAGCTTACGGTTCCTGAGCCTGTCGAAGGGTCTTTACCCTTCTCCATTGCTTCCTTATCTTTTTCAATCTGACTTTTTATCAGAGCGATTGCATCATTCTTTACCGGTGTATCAAGCAGAACAAGAAGGTCATCCCAGCGACCGTATTCAGGAACAGCGTAAACAATCTGCTTGGCCATTTCTGGATAGAACTGAGCCAATTCTTTCAAGAGCACGCGGAAGCTGTTTCGCTCACCAAGACCACCGCGGATGTTACGCATATAAAAAAGAATCTTAATTGCAACTACAGGATTCTCTGCATAAGCCTTTGCAAAAAGCTTG
>CAMNGG010000300.1 GCA_946537975.1 uncultured Treponema sp.
ATTTCGCAGCCAAGAGCAGCCTGAGCAATACTGATAGGTACTGCACAATAGAGATCTGCACCATCGCGCTCAAAGAGTGGATGCTGTTCTACATGTAATACAACAACGAGGTCTCCTGCTGGTCCGCCGTTTTCTCCTGCATCACCCATTCCGCGGATTACGATACGCTTTCCGTTATCAACTCCGGCAGGAATCTTAAGCGACATCTGTTTAGATTTTTCCTGGATACCCTTACCGCGGCAGCTTGGACACGGCTTATCTATAATTGTTCCGCGTCCTCCACATTTAGGACAGGTCTGCTGAATAGAAAAGAAGCCGTTTCCCTGGCGAATCTGTCCCATACCGTTACAGGTTGGACAAGTCTTTTTAGAAGCACCGGCAGCGGCACCAGAGCCCTTACAAGCCTCGCAGGCTTCGTTGTGCTTAAAGTGAATATCAGCCTGGGTGCCGTAAACGGCATCCTTAAACTGAATATGAAGGTCATAGCGGAGACTTGCACCAGCGGCAGGTCCAGAGCTGCGAGAGCTTCGTGAACCACCACCAAAGCCTCCACCAAAAATAGAGTCAAAAATATCTGAGAAGCCGCCACCGGCTCCTCCAAAGAGGTCTGAGAAGTCGTGGAAGGCGTGTGAATACTGAGCTCCACCACCGCCACCGGCTCCCATTCCGTCAAGACCGGCAAAGCCGTACTGGTCGTAAATAGGTCGTTTTTCTGCATCAGAAAGAACTTCGTATGCCTCTGTTGCCTCGCGGAATTTCTCCTCGGCAGTTTTGTCGCCCGGGTTTCGGTCCGGGTGATATTTTACAGCAAGCTTACGGTAAGCTTTTTTGATTGCTTCCTGATCAGCTGATTTGTCTACACCTAATACTTCGTAATAATCGCGCTTTGCCATATCGTATGTCCATTAATAAAATATAATAAAATAATATATCAAAAAAATGCCCTGCCAACAAGAACAGGACATTTGCTCTTATGAAAATGGCTTCCGTTGCACGTAGCTCCAAAATCGGGCTAAGGGTAGCACCGCTTGTAGCGCAGGCTCGCCCAAACCTTAGAATGATTTTGGGGCTCCGTTCCACTCGCGCCATTTTCATAATCTCAGATTATCTTTTATTTATTGCCTACTTGTCTTCGTCTTTAACTTCGTACTCTACATCATCTGCAGAACCTTTATTGAAGCCAGACTTATTTTCTGCACCAGCAGCACCTGCGTCTGCTCCGGCATTTGCACCTGCGGCACCTTCAGCGCCCTGAGCACCTGCTCCGGCCTGTCCGGCTGCGGCCTGCTGCTTGTAGAGTTCTTCGGCAATCTTGTATGAAGCCTGTTTAAGGGCTTCTGTCTTAGCCTTGATGTCTTCTACATTGTCGCCCTGCATTGCCTGCTTGAGAGCTGCCATAGCATCTTCAATCTTCTGCTTTTCGCCACCGTCAACCTTGTCTCCAAGGTCTTTGAGTGTCTTTTCTGTAGCATAGATTAAGCTGTCTGCTTCGTTGCGGGCATCAACACCTTCGCGCTTTGCCTTGTCGGCTGCGGCATTTGCTTCTGCATCTTTAACCATCTTCTCGATTTCTTCATCAGAAAGTCCAGAAGAAGAAGTAATCTGGATGTGCTGTTCCTTACCTGTTCCAAGATCCTTAGCAGATACGTGAACAATACCGTTAGCATCGATATCGAAGGTAACTTCAATCTGTGGAACACCACGAGGAGCGGCTGGAATACCTACGAGGTCGAAGCGGCCAAGTGTACGGTTCTGGTCAGCCATTTCACGCTCACCCTGGAGTACGTGAATTGATACGGCAGTCTGTCCATCAGCTGCAGTAGAGAAGATCTGGCTCTTCTTTGTAGGAATTGTTGTATTTCTTGGGATAAGCTTTGTGAATACGCCACCCATTGTTTCAATACCAAGTGAAAGTGGAGTTACATCAAGAAGAAGAACGTCCTTTACATCACCCTGGAGTACACCACCCTGAATTGCGGCACCAACAGCAACTGCTTCATCTGGGTTTACAGCACGGCTACCCTCTTTTCCGAAGATTGACTTAACAACTTCCTGTACCTTTGGCATACGTGAAGAACCACCAACAAGGAGAACCTCGTCAATCTTATCTGCTGTGATGCCGGCATCCTGGAGAGCCTTGCGGCAAGGTTCCTTTGTGCGCTCGTAAAGGTCATCTGTCATCTGTTCAAACTGAGCACGTGTCAAAGACTTCTGCAAGTGCTTTGGACCGGTTGCATCAGCAGTAATGAATGGAAGGTTGATATCTGTTGAAGTCTGAGAAGAAAGCTGAATCTTTGCATTTTCAGCTGCTTCACGGAGACGCTGCATAGCCATTGGGTCTTTAGAAAGGTCAATGCCTGTATCAGCCTTAAAGCCGTCGATCAGCCAGTTTACGATAACACGGTCCCAGTCATCACCACCAAGGTGTGTATCACCATTTGTAGATTTTACTTCGAATACGCCGTCTGCGAGTTCAAGAATAGAAATATCGAATGTACCACCACCAAGGTCGTATACAGCGATTGTCTTTTCCTTGTCCTGATCCTGTTTAAAACCGAATGCAAGAGAAGCTGCTGTAGGTTCGTTGATAATACGCTGAACGTTGAGACCAGCAATCTTACCTGCATCCTTAGTAGCCTGACGCTGAGAGTCGTTGAAGTAAGCAGGTACTGTAATTACAGCATCTGTAACTTCTGTTCCGAGGTAATCCTCA
>CAMNGG010000301.1 GCA_946537975.1 uncultured Treponema sp.
TATAACCTGGCACAGCTATAAAAAATTCCCGGATTTGAAAAATCTTCATACAGTTATGATTAATGAGGATACCGCCTACATGGTTCGTTATAACGAACAGTTCGGAGAGTTTTTTGATGTGCTTTCGTATTTTACAAATCACAATCCCCAGGTCCGCCGTCATCTTATAAAGGAGCTTGATGCGCGCAAGGCAGAAGGTATGAAAAAGCTGATTATAGATGCCAGAAGTAATCAGGGAGGCTACTGGGCAGAAGGAGTTGAAACCGCCAGTCTTTTTACAAAGGAGCCTTTTGAAATGGCAAGGCGAGGCACTGAACTTTTTGGAAAGCCCCAGATGATTCACACAGTGTTAGTTGAGGCTGACGGCCGCTTCAGTGATATTGAAGTTATTCTTCTTGTTGATATGTATTGCGTTAGTGCAGGGGATTCACTTGTAAAAGTTTTATCTCAGTGCCCGAATGTAACAGTTATGGGACTTATGCCGAGTAACTGTTCCTGCCAGGAAACAGGCGGAGTCTCTTTTCTTTCAGATGGAATCTGCTGGATTAATTATCCGGTAAACTGGCTTTACGAGCTGGACGGCCGCCGCTACATAGACACAGATGAAAGCCGAAAATGTACATTGCCTCTGGATGTTCAGATTCCATTTACAAAGGAACTTCTACATTCGCTTTACACAGAATACGAAACCCGGGATGTTATTCTTGATTATGTGATTGATTATTTAAAATAAAAATTCAACAATAATGTCATTCCGAACTTGTTTCGGAATCTATTCAACTAATATTAAACTTATTGAGGTGGATAAATTGAAAACGACTATTACATTCAAATACCCCAAAATAGTTCTCACATTTTTATTAATTTTATTTTTCTTTACAAATCTTTTTGCAAAAGAAAGCCAGCTTGCAGGCGAAGCAAAAAAGGCTTTTAAAGAATACGCCGGCTATAAAGAACTTATAAATCGTGGTTTTAATTTGAACATGCTGGACAGCATAGAGACATCGGAAGATTTATATAAAGTTCTTGAACCCTTTATGATTATTGACGGAAAACCTCTGGACAACACGCTTTCTTTTAATGGATATAACTTTGCCCGTCACAAAACAATTCATTTTGAAAATATATACGGAACTATTCAGGAACTTCTGAATAAAGGTTATGAGCCTGACCAGCTTTTTTATTATCCGAGCAAGGGAAAAGAGATTTATCGTGTAGGAAATTTTGTATGGGAAAAACCAAAAGCAGCAAGCTATCCCTGGGGAGATATCTGTTATTATAACAGACCTTTTATGGGAAAGAAAATTGCCTATTTTTTCCCCGGTGCTTTTACAAAAGATTATTTTAAGCCATATATAAAAGAGATTTCAAAAAAAGAAGCAATTATTGTTGATCTCCGATTAAATCAAAACGGCTGGGGAGGCCAGTTATATCAACTTGGAGAAGCCTTATGTCAGGCGAATTACAAGGGAAAAGTAATTCTTATCATTGACCAGACAACAGGAACAAACTGTGAAAATGATATTAAGTTTAATCTTAAAGATTCATATTATATAAATGGAAGTCAAAAAAAATGCAATTTTGAATGGATTACTCTTGGAGAAAATACCAGCGGAAAAGAGGCTTATGTTTCTAATGCAAAATGGAATTATAAAGTTGGTGACCTGCAGTTTAATCCTTTACCTGTAAATGAAAATCAATGGATTGCCTGTCCGGAAGGTGAAGGAGTAATGCCTGATATCTGGGCCGCAGATGATGAAGATATCAATACTACAATTGAACAACTGACTGGTGAAAGTAACTTTGCAGACCTGATTAAAGATGTAAGTGAATGGAGAGCATTTCTTTGCAGCAGCGATAAAGCACTCTGGAATTGGCAATTTTCAAAATTACCTGATATTGTAACCAAAATTAAATCTCACGATGAATATAATAAAACTGTTGCTAAAATCCTGAAACTTCAGATTAACTATTGCCAGTTAATAAATAGAAATCAAAATGAACTATATAATATTGGAAGCTGGAACTTTGAAATACCAGAATGTGCTTCAAAAGCAAAAAATCCAGAAGAATATCTTTCAGCCTACATGAAATACTGGCAAAGCAGAATTAATTGGGTTTCTTTTATTTTAAAAGATTCAAAAAACATGAACTATATCTGGTGGGAAGAGCCGGAATTCTTCAAATCTTTTAAAAACTTTGAACATTATGCAGATTATTTTTCACGGTGGATTGAATTAAGAACCTGGTGGTGTACAATTCTTCGAGATAATAAATATGTTCTTGAAAACAACAGTATTCGGTGCTGGAATGACGCTCTAAAAGAAGATGTAAAAGAATGGAAGGATCCCGAAAAGCATCTTGCAGAAATGTCCGCCCACCTTAAAGAACTGTCTGACTGGATTGTCTATCTTCAACCTCATCCTTACGTCATTCCAAAAGATAGGGGAATGGCTAAGCTTTATGGAGCAATGAAAAGAACTTCTGATAAAATTGGAAAGAACTGTTCTGCGGTGCCAGAAGAAATTACAAAGCTTCAAAAAATAAATCCAAAAGAATATGTTGAAAAGATGGTTGCCTATATCAATAGTGTAGCAGAAAATGATTTTGAAAAAGTGAAGCTTGTTTTTGATATTGAACAGGAAATACTTACTTATGATGATGCAGCATTTCAAAAAGATTTACAGTTAATTGATATCGCAAAAAAGGGTGTAGGCGAAGATTACGAGCTTTATCAGAAAAATCTTAATGAAGAATTTAAAAAGGATGGATATATCTGGCCGGGACAGGATTGGAAAACTGTTCTCGAAAAAGGTATCTGTGTTTGTGAAGGTTATTCAAGACTTATGCAGTATTTCTGTTACAGACTGGGAATTAAATGTGATGTAATTTCCAATCCTAAAGATATGATGTTTGCAGTAGGACATGCCTGGAACATTGTACAGATTAATGGTGAAGATTATTTTCTTGATGCAACCTGGGGATCTGACTGGCTCTTTATGGAACCGGAAGATTTCTTAAAAGGCGGTCATTTCCCAAAAGAGCCGGAACAGCAGCTTCTGGAAAAACCAATGACACTTGATGAATACAAAAAACTTAAAAACTATAAGGGAAATAAAAGTTAGAAATATGGTTATTACAATATATGAAAAAGATTGGCCTCAGCATTTTTTGAAGATAAAGGCTGAATTACAGAAAGTGCTTACAATTCCCTGCCAGGTGCAGCACGTTGGCAGTACTTCAATTCCCGGGATGAAGGCAAAGCCCATTATTGATATTGATGTAGGCCTGGAAAATTGGTCTGATTTTGAAGCGGTAAAAAAGGCCCTGGCAGAAATAGGCTATGAGCATGAAGGCGATAAAGGAATTACCGGGCGCGAGGCTTTTTGCAGAAATGAAAAAGTACATAACGAAATCCTAGATAGTATAGACCATCATCTTTATGTTTGCTCTGTTGATAATGAAGAATACAAGCGGCATATTTTATTTCGCGATTATTTGAGAAATCATGATGAGGCTCGCGACAGATATAATCAGATAAAAGAAGAAATCTTAGCAAAGGTTGGCCCAGAAAACAGAGCAGGCTACGTTCAGATGAAGGAAGAAGAATACGGGGATTTCTTTGAAGAGATTATTGAAAAGGCAAATAAAGAGATAATTTAAATTAACTACTTTTAAGAATTTAGGGTTATTTTTACATGAATTTCCGACTTAACAACAATATTTTTAAGTTAGGTCGGGAAAATTCTTGTGATAAAGAAGTTATTGTAATTCGACATTCCGACTTAACAGAGTTTTTATTCTTTTAAGTCGGATTTTTTTTCCTTTTTTTATAGTGATTTTGATTTTTATTGCTAATTGATTCCGACTTAACAATAGCATTTATGATTTAAGTCGGATAAAGTTGCTTATTTTATAAATATTTTTAGATATTTTAGTATAAAACTTCCAACTTAACACAAGTTAATTTATGTTAAGTCGGAAGTTTTTTAACCAGTAATCTTCCTTTATTACTTTTATAACCGTAAAATGGACCACTGACTATGAATCGAATAGAAAAAACACAAGGAAAGCCTTTTAACTTCTACCTTATACTTAATGACAGGGAATTGAGCAAGGCATATCCATGGTGATTTTGGGCTCATATAAAATTGAATATATTGAAGAAAAACATTATAATATTGTGATAAAATTATATTTTAAAATATCAAAAAACTCTATTGTCATTCCGAATTTGTTTCGGAATCTATTCTACAATAGAACTTTAGATGCTGAAACAAGTTCAGCATGACTTTTTTTGAGTTATTGATATTGAACAAGGATTTAAAATGAACAGACGACTTATCACAGCAGCTTTACCTTACGTTAATAACATTCCGCATTTGGGAAATATAATTCAGTCGCTTTCGGGCGATGTTTTTGCACGCTTTTGCCGCAGCCGTGGCTACGACACACTTTATGTTTGTGGTGTTGATGAATACGGTACCGCAACCGAAACTAAGGCTCTTGAAGAAAAGACTGAGCCTCGCGCGCTCTGCGACCACTATTATGGCGAGCACACAAAAATCTATGAATGGTTTAAAATTGATTTTGATAAATTCGGCCGCACTTCTAACGAGCAGTGTACTGAAATTACACAGAGCCTTTTCAACGATCTGGATAAGGCCGGCCTCATTCACGAGCATGTAAACAAGCAGCTTTTCTGTCCTCACTGTAATATGTTCCTTGCAGACCGCTATGTTGACGGAACCTGTCCTAAGTGCGGTTACGAAAAGGCCCGCGGAGACCAGTGCGATAAGTGCGGTTCTCTGCTTGATCCTACTGAACTTAAAGAACCTCGCTGTCATACCTGCGGCGGCACTCCTGAAGTTCGCGAAACAAAACATCTTTACATCGATCTTCCTGCAATGAGCGGCAAGCTCAACGAATGGATGGAAAAGGCTAGTGTAGAAGGCCGCTGGGCAGATAACGCAATCAACATGACTAAAGCCTGGATTCGCGATGGTCTTCAGGAAAGAGCAATTACCCGCGACCTTAAGTGGGGTATTCCTGTTCCAAAGCCTGGTTATGAAAATAAAGTTTTTTACGTTTGGTTCAATGCGCCAATCGGCTATATTTCTATCACAAAGCAGCTGGCTGATGAGCTTGTAAAGGCCGGCAAGCAGAGCTTTGACTGGAAGAGCTGGTGGATTCCAAGCGAGAGCGAAGAGGGAAAGAATAAGCCAAAGGTTGATCTTTTCCAGTTTATCGGCAAGGACAATATTCCTTTCCACACTGTAATTTTCCCTTCAACAATGTTAGGCTCACCTCACGAGTGGACAAAGCTTCATCACATGTCTTCTACTGAGTTCCTTAATTATGAGGATGGAAAGTTCTCTAAGAGTCTTGGAATCGGTGTGTTTGGAAGCGACGCAATTGAGAGCGGAATCCCAGCTGATGCATGGCGCTTCTACATTTTCTATAACCGCCCAGAAAAGCAGGACTACCAGTTTACCTGGAAAGACTTTATGGAAAAGCTTAACGGCGAGCTGATTGGTAACCTGGGTAACCTTGTAAACCGCACACTCTTGTTTGTAAATAAATATTATGAAGGAAAGATTCCTGACGCTCCTGTTGATGAAGAGCTCTGGACAAAGGTTCGCGAGCTTGAGGCTAAGGCAACAGCAAGCCTCGAATGGGCTGATTTGAAGGATGCTTTCCACACAATGTTTGAGATTTCTGATATCTGTAACAAGAAGTTCCAGGCAACTGAGCCATGGAAGGCACGTACAGAAAACCCTAGTGTGGCAGAAAGCCTGATTCACAACCTCTGCTATGTAATTAAGGATTTGATGATTATGATGAATCCTTATATGCCTCAGTACACTCAGAAAATCATGAGCTACTTTGGTAAGTCTATTCAGGTTAAGAAGGTTGGAATGGAAACTCAGCCTGGTTACACCTGGGAAGATCTTGGAAAGCTCGAAGGCCTTACTACTGTTGGACCAACTGAAGTTTACTTTAAGCCAATGGATCAGAAGACAATGCTTGCCTTCCGCGAGAAGTTTGCAGGTAAGCAGCAGAAGTCTGAAAAGAAAGAAAAGAAAGCTGATAAGAAAAAGGCAGAGCCAAGTGTATTGCCACTTGACCAGCAGGCTGATTTCTTCAACAAAAATATCGAACTCACTGTAGCAAAGATTGTCGACGTAAAACCAAATCCGGAAGGAGAAAAGCTTTATATCGAAACTCTTGATGACGGAAGCGGAACTCCTCGTACAATTCAGAGTGGACTCCGCATGTACCTCAAGGAGAGCGACCTTCTCGGAAAGCATGTAATTATCGCCAGCAATCTTGCTCCCCGCACAATGCGTGGTGTTGAAAGCCGCGGTATGCTTCTTGCCGGAGATTATAAAGATGCTGATGGTAAAGACTGCGTTGAGGTTCTCGATGCCAGCTGGGCAGCACCTGGTACAAAGGTAGTTCTCGAAGGCGCTGATGTAAATGCCGCAAAGAAAGAGCAGATTACAGGTGATGAGTTCTTTGCAGTTCAGATTGCAGCAAAAGACGGAATCGTTCAGATTGCTGGAAAGAAGCTGCTTGCTGACGGAAAAGAAATCAAAACTGAGAAGGCTTTAAATTCTGAGATAGGCTAAAAGTACGGTGGTTGAGTAGGCGAAGCCATATAAACGGTGGTTGAGTAGGCGTAGCCGTATCGAAACCACCGCAGAGGACAAATATGAGCATTAAAGACGAAGCAATTGCATGGGTACGCGACTATTTTGAAAAGAACGGCAATTCTCAAACCAAGGCCGTAATCGGAATCTCGGGCGGTAAGGACTCATCTACAGTTGCCGCTCTCTGCTGCGAAGTTCTTGGCAAAGACCGTGTTATCGGCGTTATGATGCCAAACGGAGTTCAGACTGATATTGAAGATTCCAAAAAGCTCTGTGCTCACCTTGGGATCAAAAATTACACAGTAAACATTGCCGACGCCTACAACGGACTTACCCGTGCCATAAAAGATTCTGTCGGAGCTGATGAAGTTCCTCCTCAGTATAAAACAAACACACCGGCACGCCTCCGCATGGCAACTCTTTACGGAATTGCTGCAATGGAAGGAAATGCCCGTGTTTCAAATAACGGAAACCTGAGCGAACGTCTTGCAGGCTATTTCACCCTTTGGGGAGACGGAGCTGGAGATTTTGCGCCACTTGCAAATCTTTATGTTGATGAAGTAGTGGAGCTGGGTCTTTCTCTTGGTCTTCCGGAAGAGCTTTGCCATAAAGCCCCAAGCGACGGCATGTCAGGCAAAACTGATGAAGATAACCTTGGCTTTACCTATGCTGATTTGCGTGCAGTTGCCGAAGGCAAAACTGATGGTATGGACGCAGCAAAAGTAGAAGCCATCAAAAAAAGAATCGACGGAATGGATTTTAAGAAGAAGCTCTTGAATCTTCCATGCTTTGTGCCATCGATTAGAAAATAATAAATGTGGTTTCGACAGGCTCAACCACCGGTGTTTAAGTAAGAACCACCGGTGGTTGAGTAGCCCGAAGGGCGTATCGAAACCACAATAACCGGTGGTTGAGTAGGCTGAAGGCCGTATCGAAACCACAATAACCGGTGGTTGAGTAGGCTGAAGGCCGTATCGAAACCACAATTTAAAAGGACTCATATGTTCAACATTAAAATACACAAAATCGAGAGTTCCGCCCACGAGAACGACGGAACTTTTTTACAGACTCCTTTCTGGTGCGAGTTCAAGTCTCGCCACGGCTGGACTTACCGCCGTTTTGAAATTGAGTATACCTTGCCGCCACTCAATGCCGAAGAAGGGTGTGATAAGTCGAAATCTGCGGTGGTTGAGTGCGAGCAAAGCGAGCGTATCGAAACCACCGTATGCACTGAAGTCGCCGTCCTCAACCGCAGCTTTGCAAAAGGAATGTTCTCAATTGCCTATATTCCGCTTTTTCCAAAGCTGCCTTATGAGTGTACTCCGGAAGAGCTGTTAGACAAGGCATTTAGTGATGACAATGAATCATCGGTTCCTGAGGCTCTCGAAGGGACCGAAACCACTACGAACTCTGTCCTCATAAATCAGGAAATCATAACCCCGGAAACTCAGACAATCGAGTTCGCACACTTTTTAAGCGAGCTTGCAGCAGCTCTCAAACCAGAGCTTCCTGCAAATACAATCGCAATTCGCTTTGACCCGGATGTAAGCTTCAGCTCTCCTGAAGACCGGGACCTTTTCAATTACGGAATGAAAATGGTATCTTATGCTGACCGTCTTAAACTCCGAAAGAACTCGGTAGATATTCAGCCGCCAGACAGTACACTTGTAGACCTCACCAGCACAGAAGAGGAAATCCTCGAGAAGATGCATTCCAAGTGGCGTTACAATATCCGTCTCAGCGAAAGAAAGGGCGTTGCCATTCACCGCTACTTAGGAAATGATATTAACTTGTCTGAAAAAATCAACAAGTTTTATGAGCTTACAAAAATTACAAATGCCCGCGACGGAAACACAAGCCACGCAAAGGCTTATTATGCAGATCTCATTAAATCTTCTGCAGAAGAAATCAGCAAGGGCCGCGACGTTCCTGTTATAAGTCTTTACATTGCAGAACACGAAGGTGAAGAAATCGCTTCTATCATGACACTTTTCAGTCACGACGAAGCAATCTATCTTTACGGTGCAAGCAGCAATAACAAGCGCAACCTTATGCCAAATCATCTTTTACAGTGGACAGCTATGAAGGATGCAAAGGCCTACGGCAGTAAATATTACGATATGTATGGAATGCCACCTGAAGGTAAGGATGAAAATCATCCTATGCACGGTCTTTATATGTTCAAGGCAAATTTTGGCGGAAAGAACATTCACCGTACCGGAAGCTGGGACATACCGCTCAAGGCAATTTACCTCCCATACAGCGCCGCAGAAAAACTCCGCGCCTTCTGGCATAAGAAGGTTATAAAGAAACTGAAGGGGAGATAATTTTTTTACCAGGCAAATATAATTCTTGCCTAGTATGAGAATGTATGGTATATTAAATAAAGAGGCATTCGTAATCTAGCGTCTTGCCTCATGGTGGTAGTCTGATTTCTCAGACCTTTTGCCCGTCATGTGGTCCAAACACTTGGCGGGCTATTTTTTTATCTGTTTACCTTTTTTCCGTCTACGGAGAAGGCGCATGATAATATCGATGATAAGTTCGGCCGCTCTTAAGAGCAGGTCACAGATTTCATACGAATTCATAGCTGCCTCCTAATATCAAAATCCATCTTTTCAGATGGTCAGATTTCAGAGACAAGACCGCCATTGATTACAAATGCCGTTTTTTACTATACAGTATAGTTAGTATTATGTAAAGTATAAATTATCCATAAAAAACTTTTCTCTACCGTCATATGATAGACCTACTGTTTTATAATTCTCGTTATGAATGAAGAAAGCAAAGAAGAGTCAGGTTATTCATTTTTCACGCGAATAGATGCAGAGTTAGAAAAGACAGTTGCAGATATTGAAGATTACTATAAAAACAATTTTAATGACCCTGAGCAATATCTACAAACAGGATTTGAGAAATTTAACCTTAGAAAAGGAGATCTTATAATACTAGCATCACGACCTTGTTTAGGAAGATTTTCTTTTGCCATGAGTATTGTTAATAATGTAGCTATGAAAAACAAGAAACCTGTTGGATGTTTTTCTTGCGGAGATAGAGATGCATCTTTTATTTGCAAACAACTTATTTCTATACGAACAGGAATTCCTTTAAGCAAAATTTTACGAGGATATTTAAAAGTAGAAGATGTTAAAAAAATCTCTAAAGAATCTGGAAATTTATATGACTCAAAAATCTATATAAATGACACTCCTAATATAATGTACGAAGAATTTGCATTAGCTGCGGATTTAATGGTTAATAAACTTGGAGTTGAATTAATTATTATTGATAGTTATGAATACCTTCAAGAAATTGTACAAGCAGATGATGAAGATATTTTCTATTTACATTCAACATTATTAAATAGATACAAAGAAAAAGCTAGAGAATTGAACATCCCAATTATAGTTCTTATGGAATTACCTATAAGAAATGATGATGAACCTTCTATTGCTGATTTTAAGGAAAATATGGCGATTCCAAGAACTGTAGATGAAGTTTACTTTTTATACAGAGAACGAATTAAAGATGACAGAAAAACTTGCGAAGCAAATCTAATTATGGGCAAAAATTCACATGGAGTAAATCTTTATATTCCACTTACTTATCATACAGAAAAAAGAATTTACACAAACTATCTGGAGGAATAATGAAATGGATAATGTATTAAATTACACCCCAGAAGAAAAGAAAATTGAATGGCAGTTTAAAGATTATAGTTTTCAACTGTCTGAGTATGTTGAACAGCTTTTAGAAATAGATAATTCTATGAAGATTTCTGTTATTCGCGCACGGATGGATTTAATACTTTCAAAGCAGATTGTTCCTGTTTATGTAAAAAAAAATGATGAATATAAAATCCTGATTTTACTCAAAAAAAATGATAATTCATATTTTTTAGATTTCTATTGTGGAATACAAAAAACGATTCCTAAACAAGATGAATTGAATATGATTAATACCTGGTGTGAGGAAAATCATATTATACTTTCTAAGGGGATAAGATTATGACCTGGGGCTGTAAAAGATGCAGAAATTGTTACCAGTGAGATTTTCCTGACAGAATTGACACATGGCGTGATGAAGAATTAATTGCTCATTCTGTTTCTAATGATGCTACTTTATGTTTTGGATGCGCCTTATATTTGTTATGGTCACGGTTTTTTAATGGTGGAATAAGAAAATATTGGGATGAGTATTATAAAACTGGTGATGCTTTCCAATTAGGCAATAAAAGTCGATACAATCAAAGCTGCAGAAAATTTTGATATTAACTATGGATTTTTGAATCCGGAAACTAATCTTTATTGGGATGAATGATAAAATTATACAGCTCCACGAGTAAACTCAATAAGATTTTTTATTTCCATTCTTGCAACTTCAACTTTAGTATCGAATAGTTTCTGGTCAACTATGATGTAATGCCAGTAGCCGTTATCATAAGCAGCATATTCAGAAAGATAATTTAATTTTGTTCCCTGAAGCTTATAACTAATTTCTTTTTGTTCATTATTATAATCTTCAAAAAAAGCGATTGTGAGTAATGGAACATCAATATAATCAAAAACCTTTAAACCAATCCAGATTTCTCCTCCTGCAAAATAATTACGCCCAATAAATTTACACGAAAGATTTGCTATAAATTCTGTTTGGTTTGGAAGATTAAGATTTGTTATTTCTTCTGCTTTATCTAAGGCCGCCATAGAAATATTGCAGAATTCAGAAAAGCTCTTTTTCCCATCTGCTATTTCTGCATCCATTGCTTTTTTTACAACTTCAAATTTAAGCTGAAAGTTAGGGTCTGTATAATAATAGCCACGTTTTGTTGAATCATACTCATAAGGGGCATAACAGCGGTCACGAAGAAATTCAAGGTCTCTGCTGATTGTTGATGTACTACATTCAAGAAGTTCTGCAAGTTTTGTGGTGTTTGGATATTTTTCAGCAGATATTAACTCGTGAATTTTTACGACACGTTCAATTTCTCTGTGAGTTGTAATTTCTTTTCGCTTTTGTGCCATGGAGTACTCCTTCTTTATATTATATACCTAAAATTAGAAAATTGTGAAAAATCTATTAGGTCTATCACGTTTTGCCATACATGACAAATTATAATAAACCTACAAAAAATAAGGAGGCTTCGAAATGAAGAAGTTTTTATTAGGTTTATTTGCATTTGTAATTGGATGCACAGCTTTTGCCGCAGATGTAAAAGGAGAAGCTGGTAATTTGAAATGGTTGTTGCGTAATGGTGAAATGTCTATTGTTGGAACTACAGAGAGTAAAGAAGAATTAACTTCTATTACTGTTCCTGCAACTATTGAAGGAAAGACTGTAACTAAGATTTTCAAGAGTGCTTTTTCAGCTTGTAAAAATCTGGTTGAAGTAAATCTTCCAGATACAATTACAATTATTGACCAGGAAGCTTTTGATGGCTGTCGTTCTTTGACGGAAATAAAACTTCCTAAGTCTTTGGTGACAATTGGAAATAAAGCATTTTCTGATTGTAGCTTATCTGAAATTGTCATTCCTTCTTCTGTAAAGACTATAGGTTCAGCTGCATTTAAATGTAAAACTTTACTTGAGATTAAAATCCAGGATGCTCCAGTAGAAATTGGAAAAAATGCATTTAATTGTTTAAGTCTTGTTTCAGTAGACTTAGGAAAGAAAACAGTTAGCATTGGTGAAAGCGCTTTTCAGAATTATCCGCTAGAAAGTTTTGAACTGCCGGACTCTGTAAAGTCAATTGGAAGGTTTGCATTTAAAGATTCAAAAAAGCTCCGCACTATTCGTTTATCTAAAGGACTTGAAACAATTGGTGACAGTGCTTTTAGTGGATGTAAAAATCTGGAATCTATTGAACTTCCTGATTCTGTAAAGGTTTTAGGAAAACAAGCTTTTGCAAATTGTGTAAACTTAAAGACTGTAAAGCTTAGCAATTCATTAAAAAGTATTCAGATGGCAACATTCAAAGGCTGTTCTTCTATAAAAGAAATCACAATCCCTGATTCTGTTACAGTTCTGGAATCCAGCACTTATGACAGCTGTTTTGCGGAATGTGAGAATCTGGAAACTGTAAAGATTGGAAAATCTGTAAAAGCAATTCCTGAAAGTCTTTTTTCAAGCTGTCCTAAACTTAAAACAATCGAATTATCAGATTCTATTAAATCAATTGGTGAAGCTGCTTTTTCGAATACAGCAATTGAATCTCTAGTTATACCTGAGTCTGTTACTTCTATCGGTAATTATGCTTTCTCTGGCTGCAAACAATTACAGAGTGTAAAACTCCCTTCTTCTATCAAAAAAGTAGGAGTTTCTGCTTTTGCTTATTGTAAATCAATTACAGAAATTCCAGCAGGAATTGAAGAAATTGGAGAAAATGCGTTTAGTGGCTGCACTGGATTAAAGAACATTACAATCAAAAAAGGCGTGAAATACGGTAAAGGTTGTTTTGGTCGCCATGACATTAAAAAGATTATTGTTGAAGATGGCGTAGAAGTTTTTGACTTTGATATTTTTACAGCACCTTATCCTATTAGCAATCTTAGCATTGGGGAAGTTATTTTACCTGAATCTGTAAAAGAAATCCGCGGATATCTTGCTGACAGATTCCCTTTTGAATCATTGACTATTAACAGTTCTGAGCTTGTAAGTAATGTTGAGTTTCATTCAGCTTTAGGATGCAGAATCCAGAATCTTTACTGTAAGAAAGCCGTCTATGAAGCTAATTTTTCACAGATACCAAATGTTTTCGTAAATGTGAAACTGTTAGATTCTGATGATGCTGTTGTGCCACCTACAAAAGCTTATTAGTGAAAGTTGATAACTGGTGATTAAAAATCGCCAGTTATCATAACTTTTTAGATTAAGTTTTCCAGATTTTAAATATTTTGTATTTTTTCTAACAATTTCGTTAAATCTGATGTATAATATAGAATACTAATTATTTAAATACTTGTAGGAGAAATATATATGCGTAAGTACTTTTTGTTTTTTGTTATTCTTTTGTGTGTTTCATTCACAGGCTGTGCAAAAGAACAGACAATGGATAAATTGGTAAAAAATAATCAACAAGTCTTTTTTTCTGATAACTCAGACTGGCTTCTCACTTATAGTAAGGAAGTGACGGAGAATAATGAAACTTCGAGTAGAGAAAAAAAAGAATACAAAATAAAATTTATACATGAAATTAATAAGAAAAAAAATCAATCTGAAGTTGAGATAACTGATTTAAATTCTGGAGAAGTTGTTTATTCTGATGATTTTGAAGGATTCATACTATTCATTGAAGATTTGCAAAAGAACTTTTATAGCGAAAGAGCTTTATATAAGATGAGTAAAGAAGATAAGAATTTAAAAGTATCCGATAAAGGTTCGCCATATGCTAAAAGAAAAGCTAAGAAAAATGTATATGATGAAATCACTGCGCAACAGACTGTAATTGTAAAAAATGGAAAACAAAAAACAGAGACAACAATAACACTTACTTTAGAAAAGGATTTTTAATCAAAGTTATAGGAGTTTTTTATGCGTGAACATCTGTCATCATTTTGGTACCATATCCAATCAATACCTTATATTTTCTGGGCTTTAATCATTTTTTGTTTAATTGTAGCAGTATTTTTAGTACCATACTTTGTGCTGAAAGCTAAAGGCCATGAAAGAATAGCCGAAATTATTCAGAAATGGCTTGTTGCTCCACTTGTTTTTATTCTTGCGATAGGTTTTTCTTCAAACCTTTTTAAGTTTATTGATTATCAAAACAAAGCTGGTGTCGCAAATGAAGCTGATAAAAAAGAGTTACAAAAGTTATTAAATCTTGCAAATACAGAAAATACAAGTTTACGTACCGAAATCGAAAATTTAAGACATGCATCTCTTAATGTACAAAATTTCTCTAAAATAACTAAGTTAAGTCTTATTGAGACTGATATGGTATCAACTATTTATCATACAGAAATATTTGATGATGAACCGAATGTAATTGGAAAAGGAAGTCATGGTAAACAGTTTTGTTTAGTATCGCACTATAATATTAAAGGACTAAATTATGGTATTGATCTAGATAAAATAAATGTTTCCATAATTGATGACAAATTACATATTTATGGTTTGCAACCACAATATATAGGACCTGAAGTAAAAACTTATGCTTCAAATGATGTCTTATGCGAAATAAGAAAATATACATCAGAGAATGGACAAATGAAAATTGATAAAGTTTTATATGATCCAGAATCTATCTTAAAAATGGAAGAATTATCAAAAAAGTATCACATTGATGATACTGCGAGAATTAATAATACAACAGAAGAATTCGAATGGATTAATAATTTGGTTGAAAATGAAGCAAAAGATTTTATTTCAACATATTTCAAACCTCTTGAAAAAGAGATTATTTTTGAAGATGCCATTGAATCACCTGGTAATTCAATTCCATTGAAACTCTTCTACCAAAATACTTTCGAAAATGTTTCTTTATGGAATGATTTGAATTCTGAAGAAAAGTAATTAAATACGGATTTTTTATATGAAATATTTTAAGGACTGTAAGGAGATAAAGCAAAGAAAAAGACTCCAACAATTAATGGAAGATTGGAAGGCAGTTATAAAAACTAAGCCAAAAATTATGTTTTCTGATGATTGTAAACTTTACGATGCAATTGAATATTTTAATTCCGATGGTTTTTTTCCTGGTTACTATAAAGCTGAAAGGAAAGTATTATTTGTTGCCCGTGAATCAAGATATTCATCACCTTGTTATTCTACTGGAGATAGAATTACTACAGAACTTGAAAATTTTAAGAAAGGAATAAATCCCAATACATCTTCTTATTGGAGAAGAATATTATACATTATTTATGGTATTCAGACCAATGGTCAATATTCATATGATAAAATTCCAACTGCAAAAGATATTCTTACAAATATGGTAAAAACCAATAATTATGGTTTTGCAATTATGAATATATCTAAATATTCAAATGATTCTGAATATGGAGCAACAGCAGACTTCAAATTAATCAATCAATTCCTTAAAGATTCTGAATTGGATAAAAGAAATTTCATAAGTGAAGAAATCAATTTATTAGACCCGGATATTATCATTACTGCAAATTTATGGGATGGTAATATTGAAAACAAAGAACTAGAAAAATTCTTTCCAACAAAAAACTTTGAACTCCAGAAAGAAATACAGAATGTTGCACAATTTTGGAACTATAAACTTGATAATGGCAAAAATATCAAATTAATAGATTGTTGGCACTTCTCAAAACCTGGAAGTGATCAGAAATTATTTTATGAGCCTGTTATGGATTTTTTATTTGAAAATAAATGATTTTCTTTAATATCATAGGATTTCAACAATTAATTCTATAATTTGTTTTGGTTTCTATCATCTTTTGAGAGACTACCCATTATAAAATGTCATATAAAATCTTCAGGAGGTTTATATGACATTTTTTCTTTTATACAGCCAATATTTAGTTTTAGTTCTTTTATTACTCTTAAAGACAAAATTAAAATGGATTAATTCATACATAATAATCGGTGTCGTTTGGGGCTATATTTTTTTCTTAATTCAGATTACTCCAATTCTGATAAATGAAAAAGTTATGGCCCATGTTAAAAGTCCATCCTATAAAATTCATGGAATAATTCTTTTTGTTTTGATTGGAATAGTTTTATTTATTTCGCTTTTTCAATTTATAAAATTACTTGTAAAAAAGTTTTAGTCTATCAGCGTTTGCCATAGGTGATTGTTTATAATTTCTTTGTAAATAACTGCAAGGAGGCTTTTATATGCATGTTCAAAATATCTATCAGGAAAACTTATATGACAAATACCACCAGCTTCGTAATAAGTTCGGTATTAAAATGACGGGCATTCCTCTTGATGACGAAACACAGGATATTATCACCTTTAATATGCAGGAAAGTTTGCAGTCAATAATCTGTTATGATTATGAAGACGGAAAACCCTGGCATGATTTGACTTGTGTTATGGAACTTCATTTTTCTGAGCATCATTGGGATAAAGAGAATCACACTGAATATGAACAGACTTATAAAATCAGATATTTATATGATCACCCTTGGAATCTATTCAGAGATTTTGCCGCTTTGACCGCTGAATATCATTGTGACCGAATGGTTGCTGTAAGAATGGATTTGACTGCAGGCTGGTTCCAGCATGATAACAAGGATAAAGGAATATGTTTTGATGACTTTGAAACCTTCAATTGCAATATAAAGCATAAAAAACATTTTCATCCAAAGAATCCGGAAATGCCGGATGATTAATTGGAGAGTTTAATATGAAAAGATTAATTAAGACTAAAGAAGATTTTCTTGAACTATTTACTAGACTTGCCCCAAATACAAACAATGAAGATTTTAATGGAGTACCTTGTTTTGCTCCGAAGGGTGTAAGTGAAAAACTGAAAGCCAGTGATGATTTTGCTTCTGATATTATGGCATATTGTAGTTTACCTAATAATCATACTTACAAAAGCTATTACTACGCAGGTTTTATAGAGTTTACAGAATTCTTAGGTATTTGGAACTACGGTTTTAGAAGCCTTGAAGCTATTGATAGAATTATGTCTGCTGACAAGAAGAAATATTTTGCACAAGCAGTTTTTCAAAGTGGGATGTTTGCTGATTTTTGTGATATTGCAGTAAATGAATTGGATGAACACGGTGAAATACAGACTTGTTTTTCTTTTCAGGAGATTCCATGGCTATATGAAGAAATCCAATGCTTATTACAAAATTGTAGTCAAACTACGGCCGGATATCTCATGGAAAGTTTTTTGAAAACTCAAAAGAAAATGAAAGTATATTTTTCTACTCACAAAGGTCGTAAGTATACAAAGAAATTTGTATTTGCCTGTATTATGCACAATGTAAAGGATTGTTGCCCAAAATATATGATAAAAAATAGTATAATTCCAAAAGTAAGAGATGATGGTTTTACAATTGAAACCTATGATTATATAAGAAAATATATCAACAGATTTCAAGATTATTATGTTTTTTCTGCTAAAGCAGAAAAAATAGAATATGCAGAATCTGAACTCAATTTTAAATGGTACAAAGATGGTTATAGATTTTTACTTCCAAAAGATTCTGAAACTGCCATTAAATTAAATGAAGAGTTTTACTCACCAAAAGACAAATTATCTAGCTGGGAAGTATTAACAAAAATTATAACCGAAGTATATGTAATGAAAGGTAAAGAGCATAAATTTCTTATTGAATTAATTCAAAAGGAAGATGATAACTTTTATACATTAGATTCCATTACTCTTCCAGCTCCTTGGTATGAACAGAAAATATCTTTTAAGGAATATGAATTAGTAAAAGAATGGTGCAAAGAGAAAAAGATAACCATTGATTATTATAAATCTGGTCTGGATGATTTATTTGAAACAGAAACACGACGGGAATATAGACTTGTTATTGAAGGAGGCAACCATGATTAATACATACTTTGACAAACGTGCGCTTAAATACATCAAACGCAAAGAACGGCTAGATAAAGATTTCGTATGGACAAATGAAGACCTTCAAAAGTTTGGTAATCTTAATGCTGACCTTCTAAAAATGCAGGATGCTCTTGTTGATGAAATAAAATCAACTTATGATCTTTTTTCAAAGCTTGAGAAAAATGGTATGTCATTCCTGCATGGTTTTAAGGTTATTGGAAATATCTTTTTTGAAAAAGAAATTATAAATGACTTATATGAACTCGATAAAACTACAAAAAAACAAAAAGCAATTATTGATAAATGGGATAACATTACCTGGAATACCAGTGATGAAATTGAAGCCTGGCAGCTTATTTTTGATTCTCTAACCGAAGACTTTATGCCTTTTTCAAAAGTTAGATTGAATCAGAACGGAAACCGATGTTGGAATTTAGAGCTTTCCAGCAATATAGATACAACCGGATTTTGCAGTTATTTTTATCACTTCCTCAAATATAATAAAACTTTTGCAAATTGTGATTTATTGGAATGTACGATAAAAGATTTTACACCTGGGGTAAAAGTTGTGCTTAATTATGATGTAAGTGAGATTATAAGATTCTCGAGCTGTTATCCATATCTTAATGCTGATAATGATATGGTATACAACATGCTTGATGACCGTTGCCGTACACTTAATAAAAGTTTTGAATGGACTGAAAAGAATATTCAAAAAATTATGAAAGTGAATAGTTGGCTTTGGAAAATGACAGATGAAATGAAAACAGAACTTAAAAAACTTCAGGAAGTTTTTAAGGCTATTTCAAGTTCAGATCCAAAGTACAAGAATTATTCTCTTGAAGGACAAATTGAATACCATGGAAGCGAAGCCAATGATATTGCTACTCTGGAAATTCAAAAAGAACTTAGCAGTAGAGCTGCCTTTCATTACTGGACTTTAAGCTGCGATGAAGACAGACCTGAACTTCGAGATGATATCCATGAAGATAAAAATTTGAACTGGAACTTTGAAGTATTCCGAAATCATTTTACTGAAGAGCAACAAAAGATTCCGTTTCATTACTTTATGCATACCGTTTTTGTCGATGACAGGATTTACAGTTTTGAAGATTTGATTAGAATGTCAGAGAAGGACTTTAAGGTTTGTTTGGAAATTAACTGGTACGGTGAATGATTGAAATGTTTTCTTTTAATACACTTTCTTACTATCAGCCTGACTACAAAAAAATAAGGCTACAGGTAAAAGCATCTGATTTACTCATAACTGATGGTACTCATAGAATTGCAGGAATAAAAATCCTTACGGACAGAAAACACACTGCAGAAGTAACTTATATTGGAATGAAAATTGAAATTCCTTTTGCAAAGCAGGTTGCATTTGAAAATGGAAAAAAGATTATTACAGATTCCAATTATTCTTTGAAGCTTGTAAGAGATTGTATTGTTGGTGATACAGTTTTTTATAATCTTAAATCAAACAAAACTCTTGAAAATGAAATTAAAAAATGTGATGTAATAATATCTGATGGTAAATACTATGCCGTTGGATTAAAGTTCGATACTAAAAAAATGGAAGCACCTGAAATAGTTTTTCTTAGTGACTATGGACAGACTGTAAATGAAATTGCATCTAAATTAAAGATTCCTAAAAATATAAACAGGCCTTTAGCAAGAGAATTATTTAATAATCATAATCAAGGAGATGAAATTACACCATTATATTATTCCTCAGTGGCTAAGATTTATGCTAAACTTTGGAAATAAAAATTTCTGTTTTATAGTTTAATTTTGAGATTAATTGTAAATCATCGGACTTGACCCATTATTCTTTTTTCGCAAAAATACATTCATGATAAATTTTTACGACACAAATGATATCCCATGCTTCGGCGTGGCTGGAAATTTCACAGGACACCTGGAGCAGGCCGGCGAAGCCGCAGACTTCAAAAACGTTAAGACGCTCGAGCAAAACGCTCCAAAGGCCATTTTTCCGACCTTTTTACCCAAAAAAGAGGCAAAATCAGGCTCTAACGCTTCAGTAATTCCGGAATTTCTTACAATCTTTCCATTTGACCCGAAACGCATTATTTTTCCAAAAGGAGAAGAAAAGCTTCAGATAGAGCCGGAATGCGCAATTATCTTTGATGCCAGCTGGCAGGACGACCAGTTAGTAGAACTCAAACCTCTAAGCTTTGGCGCATCCAACGACTGCTCAATCCGAAAACAGGGCGCAAAGAAAATCAGCGAAAAGAAAAACTGGGGAAGCTGCACAAAAGGCTTTTCAGAAAATCAGATAGCCTTCGACTCTACAGACTTCACAGAAAAGAGCAATCTCAACGACTACCGAATTGCAAGCTTCCTTATCCGAAATGGCGAAGTTCACGACTACGGCGAAAACTCAGCTGTCCGCGACTACAGCTACATCTACAAAAAACTCACCGACTGGATGCTGGACAAGTTTAATCATCAACTGAACGAAGGTCCTGCAGAAGACATTCACAGTTACCTGCTAGCCGCAGGTCGACCATCACACATATTAGTTTCAATCGGAGCAACCCGCTACACAGCCTGGGGCGAATCAAACTTCCTGCAGAACGGCGACAAGGCTGTAGTAGTAGTTTACCCTGAATCAAAGTACACACCAGAGAAAATCAAAAAAATGGCAGAAACTGACGACTTTTCAGACCGCTCAATTTCTGCCCTGATTCAGACTGTAGAAATGTAAATCGCTAACGTCACCGCGCTAAGGATACACAATCAGCGGAATCTCCATTTCATCCGCTGTGAGACTTCCGTGCAGAGACACAAACTTTTGTCCATTAGCATAAATCGACAGGTCACTGGTAGCAATCGCAATATATTCTCCCAGCATCGAGCGAAACATCTTGTGATGTTTACCAGTTCCCATCAGATTTTTAGCAATCATTTCTTCAACCGGCATCAGAATAAATTTCTCACCAAAGAGACGATTGAATTCTTTTTCGAAAAAATCCTTCTTGCCATCTTTAATAAAGAGATTTAAAACACGAGGCTCAAGAGAAGGCTTACGAACAAGACAATCAAAAAGCTCCGGATAATCCTGAATGTAAACATAATCTGTATCGATGTGGCCGTGGTCTGCGGTTACTACGATAAGACTATCTTCAAGTTCGGATGCGAGTTCAGAAACCTGTTGTTCAAGACTAACAATACACTCATGAGCTTCCTTAGAACCACAGCCATAGGTATGCAAAAGACCGTCCGGTTGATTCCAGTAAGCGTAAATGTATCTCGGGCTATCCGATATGCCAGTCCCCTTAGCTTTCAATTTACATATATTTTTTATATGCTGGCAAACCTTTTCAAAGCTGTCGATTGCAAAATCCAGAAAAGGAGCAACTAGATAAGCCTCTTTTCCAGCCTTTTTGATTTTATCTGTTACGCTTTCATAAGGAGTCAAAGTCCATGCAACATTGTAATCTGCAGCAGGCTTTTCTGTTCCCTGAATCTTATTGAGAAAAACAGTTACGTTTTCACCAACCTGAGGATAATAACAGTCCCAGCCAAGCCAGGCATGCTCGCAAGGCTGTAAGCCAGACATAACAGAAGTTGTCGCCGCAACCGTAGTTGAAAGAAAAGTTGAAGAATAGATTCCCGCCAGGTGAGAACGGAAACTTCCCTCAGCCTTAAGATGCCGCTCAAGAATTGCTTTTCCCATTCCGTCCAGAAGGATTACAACAATATTCTTGTAATCCTTTGTAAGATATTTATCCAGAAGCGGCAAGGTGTCACCGTTAGTAGGTAGCCCAAGTTTATTCAAAATTGAGTTAGGTAAGTTTGCAATACAGTTTTTATAATCCGGTAATACGATTTTATGTTTTTCCATGCTCAGTCCTTTTTTTCTTTTTTATAATTTGCATTCTGCAAATCCAACAGTAAAGGGCAGGTGCTCATATTTTACCGTTCCTTTTAATTCAAATCCATTTTTTAAATACCATTCCTTCAATTCTGTATAATCATTTATAAAATCAAGGAAAAGTATTTTACCGCCAAGCTCGCGAACTTTTCCTTTTGCAAAATCCAGAAGACGTTTGCCATAACCTTGCTTTCGCATTTGTGGCTTTACACATAGATTATGAAGAACATAAGTTTCTTCTTTTTCCGGATCCTTGCTGATAGAAAAATATCCTGTCAGTTCTTTTTCTCCATTTTGATTTTGCTCAAAAAGTCCGTACATCAAAAAGCCCCAGTTCCAGAAATTTTCAAGTTTTTCCAAAGGCATAAAGGCATTATGTCCCGGGGCATTTTCTTTTGTAAAACCAAATTTTTCTGCAACTGTAGAAAAACACAGATGGATAAAATCCAGGCAGAGGGGAAGTTCTTCTTTTTCTATTCGTCTAATCATTTTTATACTCGCTTTCTTAAAATCCAAATCAGATTACTCTTAAACTTTGCAGCACTCATGGGATCATTCAAATCTTCCTTGTCGCCCTTGTAGCCGCGGTAAATATCAACTACCTCAAAGCCGCAAAGCTCAGCAAGCAGAAACATTTCCCAGCGGTAAGTCTGCCGCATTTTGAGCGGGCGAATCCGCTCTCCAATCACTTTTCCCTTATCATCATAAGTCTCAAACTTCCAGTTGCCGCTCATAATTTGAGTCCAGGGATTATAGGAAATGGCATTGTAGATTTTTTCCCGGTTACCTTGGCTGTTCTCATATTCAAGTCGGAAAGAGTAGTCATCCGGCTTTGTATTTATCTGCTGGGCCTGTACAGCCGGCCAGGGGTCAAATGTATTAAGTGTCAGAATGCCACCGGGTACAAGATGCCGCCCAAGATTTTTCAAAGCCGCTATCTGAGACTTCTGATCCGGCAGGTGCATAAAACCGCTTCTTGCAATTATCACAAGTGAATATTTTCTGCCCGCATCAAAATCGGTCATATTACCGGGAAAGATTCTCAATTCAAGATTATTTGCTGCTGCCTTTTGCTCACAGACTCGACACATCTCCTCAGACAAATCAGTACCATCAGCAATTATTCCGTGCTCAGCAAGATAGAGCAAAACCGCGCCGGTTCCACAGGCCACATCAATCACGCCATCTTTGCCATACTTCTTTGCCAGCTCCAGATAAAAGTCCTGAAAGCCTTCATGAGCGTCAAAATCTCTATACATAACTTCAAGATACCTGTCGTAGTTTTCTGCTACATCCTTAAAATCGTGCAAGTCCATAAATCCTCCTTCCTGTCATTATCCGGCGGCTCCTGAGCTAAGTCGAAGGGTGACCGGATAATCTGTTCTTTACGATGATATATAGATTCCCGTGTCAAGCACGGGAATGACACTTTTTTCAAGATAAATCATAACCACCCGTCAAACGGGTGGTTTGCTCTTAGCCTATAAGGCTAAGGGTCTCAAGCCGAGACTTAAGTCCCACGCTTTCACTT
>CAMNGG010000302.1 GCA_946537975.1 uncultured Treponema sp.
AAATAATAATAGAAGCGTTGCTTCAAATAATTTTACAGAAAAATTCTTAAAGAAAAAAAGAATTAAGAAAGCTAATTCTGTATAAGAAATTTTTTTGTCATAACAAAGGTTCGTAGCCGACACGCGTTCAAGCCGCGTGCGGTACAACCAGTTGTTAGACGGACGCCCGCACTGGGGCGCTAAGGAGTGAAAAATGAAAAAAACGTTTAATATTTCAGTTATATTATTATCTATTATTTTATTTGTAGGTTGTGCCTCAAATAAATTTGTATCAGATGATTTAAGTTCTAATAATCCGTTAATTATTAATGGTGATATAACTTGTGAAAAATTAAGTGAAAATGAATGGCAAATAAATGGTATCACAAAGGGAACCTCTCTTAATGTTTATGGTCTTAAAGATGAATTACAAAATGAGATTAATTTTTTAATTAATGGCAATAATATGTATCTTCATCATGAATATATAGGAAATGGTTATTATTCAGGAAGTTTATCTACAAAATTTCAATCCTATCCTGATTCAACTCCTATAAATAGTATTATAATTATTTCAGATAAAAATATTGCTTTTGATAAAATTAAAGTTTCTACATTCTTAGATAGTATTTCAATTGATTTTACAAATCTTTCTATAGGAAACTATTCTGATAATTATATTTTAAATAAAGTTGGAATTACACAAAAAAAGAATGAAATAACAAAAATAAGTTTTAATCAAATTAAAAACTTGCTTACTGATAAACCAGAAGATTTCTTTTATGATTATTTAGGTAGAAAAACAGCTTTGCAATGGAAAGCTTTTTGGGAAACTGAAGAAGGTAAAGAGTATTATAACTTATTCATTAATACCAAAAATAAAATAATTAATGAAAAAATTTCTTCCGAAATATCATTAAATATTGGTGAATATGATATCAATAAAAATGTATTTCCATGCACTTTGCGTTATAGAGATGATTTTATCATAAAAGATTCTTCTTTGAAAATCTTCGAAAATATCAAAGTTGATGAAACAAGTGCATTAACTATCGAGAATTTAAAAGGAGGATGGTCTAACAGATTTTCAACAAGAATTAATTATAAAGTAATTGGATTAAAAGATAATAAAATTGAAATTTCAGATGTTAGATTAGATTTTCTAAATGATGATGGTAGTCTAATTTGTTCCAGCCAATTAACAGTTGATAACTCATCAATTGCAACTACAACAAATGATTTGAATAATAATGATGTTGAAAAATCTACAGTTTCTGAATTACAAACGGCAGCAAAAAAGATGAAAATAAAGAGTATTTTGATTTCAAAGATATGCATGGTCAGACTGTAATTGATATTTTTGAAAGTTCAATTTTTGATGTTTTTAAGAAAGAATTAGAGTCATATGATACAGACTTAAAGAAAAAAGTATTCTTAGAATCAAAGGAATCTGATAAGTATAAAAAAGCCCAAGCAGATGCTAAAAAGACTATTATGGAAAATGGAATAGAAACAATAGTTGAAGATTACAGTTATGCTATCTCAAATTTCGATACAAAAACAAATATGTTCTATATTTATGTTGGTTCAAAATATAAAGATAGTACTTATAAAGGTCCAGATAAATGTATTGAAAATTTCTATTATGATAAGCTTCCAACAAAAGTTGTTAATGGTGAATATTGTCTAACATGGCCTGTAAATAATCTAACTAAGGCTCTTGAAATTGAGAATGATAAAAAAAATATTTCAATTAAATTATTCACTAAAGTAAATGCTATCAAAAAAATGACTTATGATTGGTATTCATTAAACTATGATATGGATAGTAATTTCAATGTTACCGTAAAAGAAAAATATGATTCCACATGGTCAACAAAAGTATTGAATTGTACGACTATGAAAGTGATAGTATATAATAAGAAAACAAATGAAATATATAGAATATTTGAATATTAAAGTGTGATTGTATAATAAAACGCCTAACAAAGGTTCGTAGCCGACAGCGGGTCAAGCCCGCTGCGGTACAACCAGTTGTTAGGCGGACGGGCTATTGGCCCGCTTGTGTTTCAAGAAAAGTCCACCTATTTTCATTTTATAAGAGTAAAATTATGGACGATTTAGAAAAAAGAAAAATTTACAATCTTATTCAGTTGGCTCTTCACTCTTTCCAAAGTGATAAATTTCAAATAACTTCTTACTCACCTTATTATGCAGTAGATGGAACAAGTGGAATAAAACTTTCCATAAAAGTCAATGAAACAGGATTTGCTTTTTTTTCAGGATTTTCCACGGATAAAAAATATGAAAACCAGCTTCTCTTCGGAGTATTAAAATCTGAGTGTAATGAAAAAGTAGCAAAACTTAACCATTTAGATGATGACGAAAATGGAAATAAGATTCAAGAAAAAATTAAAATTGATACGAAATTTACATCTTTAGAAGAAAACTCGCAAAAAGAGAAAATCTCAAAATGGTTGAACGAGCAGATTAGAACATTTTTATCAATGTATTCATTGTTCAATGGTTCACTAAAAAAATCCTCAAACAAAGAACAAAACCCTATAAAGAGAAAATTTATTCTTTCGTTTACTTGCCTTTTATTCGGTTGTTTTGGTATTCATAGATTCTTGCTTCGACAATGGGGAAGCGGTTTTTTACAACTTTTCACCATGGGTGGTTTTTACATATGGTGGATTATCGATACGATTCGCCTTTTTACTGGAAATTATCCCGATTCAGACGGCGTTTTATTCAAAGAGAAAATTGCAGAATATAAAGAAGTTCATAAGGCAGAATGCGAAAAAGAAATTGAATCATATGAAAATATTGATGCAGCAACATGGTTTAGAATCGTTGAACTGCCGTGGCTTATAACAGTACTTTCAATAGTGCCAAGTTGTTTCTGTCCGATATTTGCTGAAACAAACGAAATTGTATTTATCGCACTGGCTGCAGTTAGTAGCATCATTTTCTTGATTGGACTTATATTAATTTTTGCAACAATCGGGAAGAAAAGAAAGATTCGAATTGCAAATGACATTCCTATCACTAAGAATCCATATACATGGTTTTTAAGTAAAATCGGAAAAGCAGTTTGCGGAACTACAATTCTTGTTTTGGGTATTGGAATATTTGTATTAATTGCAATATTTACAACTTCAGTTAGTAAAAGTCTATCTAGTGGAAGTACTTCTTCAAACAGAGCGACTTCTGGAAGTTCAGGTACAAGTAATTTTAGTGGCAGAACTTCATCTGCACCCAAAATGTATTGGTATATTTGTAAAAGCTGTGCAATCTGTATAAAAAAAACAAATTTACCTTCGTCCTCAGGATGTTCAAATTCAACTTTTCATAACTGGGTGCGAGTTGGTGAAGTTGGTGAAATAAATTATTGCTGCAAAAGTTGTGGCATCACAATTCAAACAAATTACTTACCATCCTCAAGTGGATGTCCTAATGCCACATTCCATAGTTGGTACAAACTATAAATTCAAGGCGTAAACCTTGTAATCAGGAGGAACAAATATGAATTTTTTACATACAAAAGAATTACCTGAAGATGTGGAATCAAAAAGCATAAAACAGCAAGAAGAGGAGTTAACACAATTTCAAAATAGAATGCACAGAGAAATTTTAAAACATGCTCAAGAAAACAACTTAATAAAACAAAAACCTTCACTCATGCCAATTTATGATGGAGTCGCTGATATAAATGCCTACATAACATCAAATCCAAAAATTATGTGGATTTTGAAAGAACCATGGCATCTTTTTACAGCAAGCGGTAAGGCAAAAGGTGGCGATTGGTCTTTTACAGAACACTTCAAAAATCCAGATGTATGGAAAGATGAAGATATGTGGAAGTTGATGATACAAATAAATTATGCCATTCGAAATAATTTAAAATGGAAAGAACTTGACTATATTGAAGATAATCCTGAAATGGTAGAAGAACTAAAAAAAATTGCTTATATTAATATCAGTAAAATGCCAGCAGATACAGTGAGTCAAAATAACCATATGTGGAATTGCTATAACATATGGAAAAAAATTCTTTTTGAACAAATTGACATATATAATCCTGATGTAATTATCTTTGGAAATACATTTCAGTTTTTTAGGGGAGATTTTAAAATTAAAGATAAACCTGTCCCAACAGTTTCTGGACAATGGAATTCAAATGTTTATAAAATTAATAAAATGATCCTTATAGATGCTTATCACCCTTCACGAAAAGGTGGAGAAGATTCCGGGTATGACTATGTGACAAGTATAGTAAAAGCATATAGAAAGGCTATTGAAAATAACGCCTAACAAGAAGTTCAAAGCCGACACAGGCACAAGGCCTGTGCGGTTTAACTCATTGTTATGACGACAGGCACACTGGCCTGCTTAAGTTTTAATATGAAATATAAAAAAAATATTTTTGGAAAAATTATAAACGAAGAAAATGAAACAAACTTTTTTCGTAATAATCTTGAAAACAATTCAAATCCGTATATTCGAAAAAAGATAGGTGTATTACATTCTTTTGCTGGATGGTTCTTTATATATGATATATACATATTCATAGACTGTGTTTTAAATATTCCCGTAAAATTTGAAAATAAGTTTATGACAATTTTAATGATGGGTATATTTCCTTTTACTGTTGGAATAATAAAAATAGCTTTTATTGACCCAATTTTTGATAAAATCAGTTATAAGATTAAATGGTTCTTTATGATTTTTGTATTTGCAGTTTTTAGTTTTTTCCTGTGGTATATAAAAACACATTGAAAATAAAGAATGAATAAGAAAATATACAAAAAAAATCTAAAAAACTTAAAAACCTTTCTCCTCCTTTTTGCAGTATCAACAATCTTGTTGTTAATTCAAATATTATTAATAAATTTGAATGGTGCATACTACGGAAACTGGTATCAGAAATACATTTCCTTTTTGATGGATAATTCAATTTATCCAAAACAAAAAAGTGTCTTTTTTCTTTTTATTGTATCAGTGTGTTTGGTAATTTTTTATTCAATAAAAATTTTGATTTTTAAATTAATTACAAAAGAATAACTATAGAAAATTTTGAGAAATAAATATAATGAATATTTAAGAAAGCAAGTCGAGCTTGCTTTCTTAAATGAAATTGAACTTTAGGGTTTACGCGAAGAAGCGGTAGAACGCGGCTTTACGCCGCTTAGAAAAAGTATAATAATAGAAGCATACGCTTCAATTGGTTGTACAGAATCTTCTTAAAGAAAAAAAAGATTTAAGATATCTAATTCTGTATAAGAAATATAATTTGTCATAACAAAGGTTCGTAGCCGACAGGCAGTCAAGCTGCCTGCGGTACAACCAGTTGTTATGCCCACGGCTCACTGAGCCGGTCGGGAGAAAAGTGGTAGAAAATTTCGTTAAAATAGAGTATAATTTTTACATTATGTTGGCAAAACCGTTTATAAAATGGGTTGGTGGGAAAAGCCAGCTACTAGAGGAAATAAGAGAAAAGTACCCCTCAAAAATAGAAAAGTATTGCGAACCTTTTGTTGGTGGCGGAGCTGTACTTTTTGATATTTTAAGTAAATTTCAACCGAAAGAGATATTGATTAACGACATAAATAAAGAACTTATAAATACTTATTCTCAGATAAAAAACAATTGCGAAGGAATGATTTATCAACTTTCAGAATTACAGAATTCTTATAAGAATCATGAAGTAGAAGAAAATAAAGAATTTTTCTACGAAAAACGCACCCGCTACAACGAACTTAAAGTAAATGGAAATGAAGCTGAAAATCTTGAAAAAGCAGTTTTGTTCATTTTTCTAAATAAGACTTGTTTTAATGGTCTTTATCGCGTTAATTCAAAAGGTTTATTTAATGTTCCATTCAATAATGCAAAAAATCCTCTTTTATGCGATGAAGAAAATCTTAAAAATTGTTCTACACTCCTCCAAAATGTAGAGATGAAAGTCGGAGACTATAAGGAATGCAAAAGTTTTATCGATGATAAAACTTTTGTCTATATAGATCCTCCATATCGTCCTCTAACCCAAACAGCCGCATTTACTTCGTATTCAGAAAACGGTTTTACAGACAAAGAACAGATTGAACTTGGAAATTTCATAACAGAAATTTCCAATAGAGGTGCTATGGTTCTTGCAAGTAATTCAGACCCTAAAAACGCAAACGAAAATGATAATTTCTTTGATGATTTGTATTCTCATTTTGAAATAGAAAGAGTATCTGCTTCACGAATGATAAATTCAAACGCAAAAAAACGCGGTGCAATAAATGAACTTTTAATCAGCAATATTGCATCAGTTTTCTAGGAGCAAAAATGGAAAAGAATTTTGATTTGTTTATTTCGCAACTCAGTGAAACAAACGCTACACTTGATTATTTTACAGACTTTGAAAAGGTAATCCGTAATACAAATAAAATCGCAATCAAACTCAATCAATTAAATTACCTGATTGGAAAAGAAGATTTACGAAAAGCAATAAAAGAGCTATATGAAGAAAATCCAAAAGTGTTTGAAGTTCTTGATATTCTTCTTGCGGTAAGAACAAAAGATAAAAAGAAAACTCTCAATGCAAACGGTGAATTCGTTTTGCTAGAAAGTTATTTTACATCTTTGCAAGGTGTTATTGATTACATTGAGCAGACAGGTCTTGCCGAGGTTTTCAAAAACAAGAATGTTACAAATCTTGTAGATTATGTTTTTGGTGTAGAAGTTGGACTTGATACAAATGCAAGAAAAAATCGTGGCGGTGAAAATATGGCAAAAGCCGTTGCCCTAAAATTCAAAGGTGCAAATATTCCGTATCGTTCGGAAGTTAACAGCACGGAGTTTGAAGAGATAAAATCTCTTGGTCAGGATTTGAAACGATTTGACTTTGTAATCCAGACAAAAAAGAAAACTTACCTTATCGAAACTAACTTTTATAATGGCGGTGGCTCAAAACTTAACGAAGTCGCACGGGCATATACAGATATTGCTCCAAAGATTAATCAGTATGCCAAATTTGAATTTGTTTGGATTACAGACGGACAAGGTTGGCTTTCCGCAAAAAACAAACTTGGTGAAGCATATTCCTTGATTCCAAGTATTTACAATCTAGCAAATTTAGATGAATTTCTTTCTAGAGTAAAATCTGAATTGTAATAATCATATTATACAAAAAAATTGACTTTCATAACTTTTATACTTAATTTTAATAATATGGAGGTTGTTAAATGCTTTGCCCAATCTGCAGTAAACCATTAAATGTTTCTCAATGGAAAAATGGATATAAGTCTTGTCCTGCTTGTTCGCAAAATGCTGGAATTCATATTTTTTATAAATATCCAGATGCTTTTGGAACAACTCCTTTGAGGGCTACACCTAATCATCCAGACGGACCTCAAAGTCATTGTGAAATCTGCCGAGGAGGAAACTCAGGTCCTCACTCAGGTGCCATCAGATGTAATCAAATATAAACTTACAGAAAAGAGCAGCTATAAAATAGTAGATGTTCTTTATATTTATTAATAATATGTCTATAAAATCTTGGTATCGTTCCCAAAATAAAGACTTTACTCTTGCAAAAGGCGATTGTTTGGAATTACTGCCGAATATCAATTTTCAATTTGATATGATATTTGCAGATCCGCCTTATTTTCTTTCAAATGGAGGAATCTCCGTACAAAGTGGAAAACAAGTCAGCGTAAACAAAGGAGATTGGGATAAATCTCAAGGCTTCGAGAAAGACAACGAGTTTAATTACAAATGGCTTTCCCTTTGTAGGGAAAAATTAAAAGAAAACGGTACAATTTGGATTAGCGGAACATATCACAATATTTTTTCTGTTGCGCAGATGCTCAACGAATTAGATTTTAGAATTCTAAATTGCATTACCTGGGCTAAGACAAATCCGCCTCCGAATCTTTCCTGTAAGTTTTTTACTCACTCAACAGAGTTTATTCTATGGGCAAGAAAAAACAAAAAAGTTACCCATTATTATAATTATGAACTCATGAAAGAAATAAACGGTGGAACACAAATGCGAGATTTGTGGAGTCTACCAGCAATAGCAAAATGGGAAAAGTCTTGCGGTAAACATCCAACTCAAAAGCCGCTTCCGCTACTTGCAAGAATAATTTTGGCGAGTACAAAGGAAAATGACTGGATACTTGATCCTTTTACAGGAGCAAGTACAACAGGAATTGCAGCAAGCTTGCTAAATCGAAGATTCTTAGGTTTAGAAAAGGAATACGATTTTTTGAAAATTTCAAAAAATCGTCGAGAAGAAATAAATGATATAAAAACACGATTTGAATATCGTGAAAAGATTATAAAATATTCGGATAAACCTTTAAAAGGAATATTGGAAGTTCATGAAAAAACTCCGTATTTTGGAATAGATTTACCGATTGAGTAAACAAGGCATAACAAAGGTTCGTAGCCGACAGGCAGTCAAGCTGCCTGCGGTACAACCAATTGTTATGCCCACGCCCCACTGGGGCGGAAAATTTTTTAGTATTTAAAAATTTCAAAGCATGACATTTCTCAAAAAATAGAAAATGGATTTTGAAGAAATGGAAAAGGAAGAAAACAAGGATTTTCTTACAACTCAAATAATTACTTACCTTGGAAATAAAAGAAGCTTAATAGGGAAAATAGAAAAAGAAGTTGAAGAAATAGAAAATAAGCTTGGAAAGAAAAAATTAGTTTGTGCAGATTTATTTTCCGGTTCAGGAATTGTTGCGAGAATGTTAAAAAAGCATTCCTCAAAATTGATTGTAAATGATTTGGAAAATTATTCTTCTCTTATTAACAGTTGTTACTTAATAAATAAAAAAGACTATCCTACTGAGATTTGTGCAGAGTTAAGGAAAGAAATTGAAAATCGTTGCACAAAAAGAAAGTATCCTGGAATAATTGCAGAAAACTACGCACCTCAAGATGACGATAATATTTTGAGAGGCGAAAGAGTTTTTTATACACATGAAAATGCCGTTCTAATCGATACATATCGAAAACTCATTGATGACGTAGTAGAAGAAGAAAATCTAAAAAAATTCTTTCTTGCCCCTTTAGTTACAGAAGCATCAATTCATGTAAATACAAGCGGTGTTTTCAAAGGTTTCTACAAAGACAAGAATACAGGAATAGGCTGTTTTGGTGCAGCCGGGAAAAATGCTCTTACAAGAATATTTGGAAAAATAGAATTGAAAGAACCTGTTTTAAGTAATTTCAATTCATCATTAAAAATCTATCAGAAAGATACAGTTGAACTTTCAAAAGAATTAAAAAGTCTTGATATTGCTTATCTTGATCCGCCATATAATCAGCATCCATATGGTTCAAATTATTTTATGCTTAATCTAATCATAAAAAATAAATTGGATGTAGAAGTAAGTAAAGTAAGCGGAATCACACAAGACTGGAATCGCTCAGCTTTTAACAAGCCCTACTCAGCATTGAAATCAATGGAGGAAATAATTGCAAACTTGTCGAGCAAGTTCGCAATTATTTCATATAACTCTGAAGGTTTCATTAGTTTTAATGAAATGTCAGAAATGTTAAGAAAGTACGGGAAGTTAAAGACTGTAGAAATTACATACAATACATTCCGTGGAAGTAGAAATTTAAGAAGCAGAGATATTCATGTTTCAGAATATCTTTTCGTTCTAGAAAAATAGGAGTTTACTATGAGTCAGCATGACAGTTTAAGAGAGCGAACAGAACAGCATAAGCCCAAGAATGAAAAATCAAAACAAGATGATAAAGACGTTTATAAATCTATGGCAATGGTCATGGATTATCTAAAAAATAAAAAAGAATTCGCAACATATTTTAGTTCAGATTGTGATTTGGAATTCTCCCATCAGATAGAAGTAAAGTACATGATGGATTTCATAAAAAGAAAAGGTGTCCGCAAGGAATTCAATTATGAATTTGCAGACAGAACTATTATTCCAGATGGAGGAATACTCTATCTGGTAAAAAATGGAGAAAAGTTTCCTCTTGTAATTGCGGAAATAAAACGGCAGGGAACAAATAAAGAACGCCTGCAAGAAGGAAAAGCAAAACAGGCGACAGGAAATGCCATTGAAAGACTTGGAAAAAATCTTATTGGGATTCGTACAATGATGAACTATGAAGAAATTACACCCTTTGTCTGTTTTGGCTGGGGGTGTGATTTTGCCTTAGATACAGAAGAAACAGGTACAGTTCGTTCAAAAGTAGTAATGATGAATGAATTCTACAATTTAAATCAAATTTATGTATACAAAAAAGAAGGAAATGCAAATGTAAACTCATTTGCCCCTGTTTCAATGTATTTCAGAGAAGAGCCATGGTCTGTCACAGAAATGTTTGATATAATGAAAGAAATAGCCGAAACTTCAATAAGGTATTATTTGTACTGAAATTGCTTGTACGCGGCAGTCGGTGCTGCCGCTAAAAGAAATATTTTTGTAGTAACAAGGCATAACAAAGGTTCGTAGCCGACAGCGGGTCAAGCCCGCTGCGGTACAACCAGTTGTTATGGCGACAGGCACACTGGCCTGCTTTTTAAGGAAGGAAAAAATGGGAATAGTTTATGTTTTAACAAATGATGCAATGCCAGGAATTATTAAAATTGGTATTACTGAAGAATCAGTAGAAGCAAGAATTAAAAGTTTAGATAATACGTCTCTTCCACTTCCTTTTAGATTTTATTTTGCAATAGAAAGTAAACGATATAAAGAAATTGAAAAACTTGCACATGATACTTTTTCAGCGTTTCGAATTAGAGAAAATCGTGAATTTTTTAAAATGGATCCAGAAAGAGCTGTTTCTGCTTTAAAAATATCCGGTGAAAAAGAAATAAAAATTGCAAATAAAATGATAGATGATAATGGTACAGAAATTGAAGATAAAATAACTCCATCAAGAAGAACAGGAAAAAGATTCTCTTTTGCTTCTATAAACATTCCTGTCGGTACTGAATTAACTTTTACTAGAAACGAAGATATAAAATGTACGGTAATTCCAGATGATAAAGTTGAATATGAAAATAATCAGTATTCTCTTTCTGGTTTAGCAGATAAACTCTTAAGAGAATTAGGATATGATTGGAAATCTGTACAAGGATCTAATTTCTTTGAATATAATGGAAAAACATTGTACCAAATAAAGAAAGATTTAGAAGATGAAGAAACTGAAGATTCAGAAGAAGATACAATCTAAAGGAAATATTTTTTAATCGAGTCAAGCTCGATTAAAAAATGAAATTTAACTTTAGGGCTAGGCCGAAGAAGCGGTAGAATGCGGCTTTACGCCGCTTGAAAAAATATAAAAGAAGCATACGCTTCTAAAAAGTTGTACAGAAAATATCATAAAGAAAAAAAAGTATTTATGAAGTCTAATTCTGTATAAGAAATATAATTGCCATAACAAAGGTTCGTAGCCGACAGGCAGTCAAGCTGCCTGCGGTACAACCAGTTGTTATGTGGACGCCCTCACTGGGGCGCTTCCGAAGGAGTAAAAAATGCATTTAGATGGTTTTGGATTATTTGTAGAAGATATGCCAAAAATGATTAGGTTTTACAGAGACATACTTGGTTTTGAGATTAAAGAAGCTGAAACCGCTGGAAATGTATATTTAATAAAAGATGATACTCTGTTTATGCTTTATGGCCGAAATAATTTCGAAAAAATGACAAACAGAAAATATGAATATATAAAGGGCCTAAACGGTCATGGAGAAATTGCTTTATATGTTGATACCTTCGAAGAAGTTGATGAAAAATATAAAGAACTGATGTCCAAAGGTGTTACTTCAGTATTAGAACCTTCAACCGAACCTTGGGGACAAAGAACCTGTTATATAGCAGATCCTGAAGGAAACTTAATTGAAATAGGTTCATGGAATAAACCTTTCCGTTCATGGTCTGATAAAGATATGTAATAATGTATATTTTATCAGCAAGTCAAGCTTGCTGATAAAATGAATTAGACTTTAGGGCACAGCCAAAGAAGCAATTGTATGTAACATCCGTTGTGTTAAATATATATCTCAAGAATTTTCTAATGTTTTTCTTAAAAATGTAGTATAATGATTTCAGGAGGTACAAATATGTCAGATACAGCCTTTGCAGATTTTTCAGAACAAGTGCTTTCTCTTTCGTATGAACAGACCATTATATTGATGGGTAAAATGTTGGAATCATTGAAATCAAAACGACCTGCCGAAGATTATACAGAACTAGAAAAAGACATGACAAGAACTTCCATGAATGCAATGTGGGAGGAATTAAAAGATGACACATGGTGAAATCTGGCTTATTGATTTTGGTGAACCTCTTGGAAGTCTCCCTTCTAAACTTCGTCCCGCTGTAATAATGCAAAATGATCTGCTTGGTATAAAGGATTTAAATACTGCTGTTGTTATTCCTTTTACTTCAAATCTTGAACGAGCTGATTATGAACCTAATATTCTTTTTAA
>CAMNGG010000303.1 GCA_946537975.1 uncultured Treponema sp.
GCTGTATTCCGTTGTATCATTATGTGAAATTTGTTTCTATGATTACTGCAAACATAGAATCAGGAATTGAGAAGAAACAGGCGATTGAAATGGCAGTAGATGAAGCAATTAAAGAAAACTTACTGGAAGGCTTTTTCAAAATACATAGAGCGGAGGTAATCGGTATGTGTTTAACAGAAATAGATGAAGAAGAAGCAAAAAGAATCTGGCACAAAGATGGCTTCGCCGAAGGTAAAAATGAAGGCCGCTCTGAAAAAGCCGTGGAAGATGCTATTATGCTTGTAAATGAATATGAAGAAAAGCCTGAAGTTGCTGCTCAAAAAATGAACGCTCCTTTGGAGCTTGTACTTGAAGCATTAAAACAAAAAAAATAGATTAATTTATAACATACTTTACGGCTTGAGGGAATCAAGCCGTAATTTCTTAAAACTCCGTCGAGTATTTTACAAACTCTCTGTGCAAAATACAGGAGCCTGCAGATTCGATTTTCTTTTAATTTTGCAGGCTGAAAGTTCCAAAATATTGTATGCATTTAAGATTCTGAGCCTGCAAAATCGTAATATTTCAAAATTTACAGGCTTAAATAAGGCATTCGAATGTCAGAAATCCACAAATCCGGCCTGCAGTTTTTTGAAAAATCAATTTCTGCAGGCCGCAGCGTCATTTTTTTACATAAATTTAAAAGCTTTCCGGCCTGCAAAAATCAAATAATTTCAATTTTGCAGGCTAGTTACATTAGAGCTTGTTCTGGAAGACTTAAAAAAGAAGCCTGTTACTGTTAAAGCATAAAATCTTTCATGTCCTTTGAGTCCGAACCCGAGCATATACTCGGGCTCAAGGAGCAGCGGCACAAAGTCGGAATTGCGAGGAGTGGCAGCGACGCGACAATTCTCTTCGGATTATTGTGGAAACTAACACACTCCGTAGTGAGCAAGCCGCGCTAGCAGCAACTACTGAACTTTGGACCAGGCATAATAATTAGAGCCCATTTGCAGACCAATACTATGGTCTTGTTTATAAACTACTATATAGTCATCATAAGTTGGACTTGTAACTTTAAATGGATTCCAAGTAGCATATTCTCTAATCTCAGAAACTTCAGTTGAATAATTAACAGTAGCCAGAGAGCTTTCCTGGTTTGTAGAACCTATAAGCACAGAATTAGCATAAAAATATCCCACATCCATGGAATTATAGTTGATAACCTTTAGTATTGCATACTTGTTGTTAGGTGTAGTCGGGTCGCGCAGGAAATAATAGTTGATCTCGTTTCCCGGATATGATAGTTCCGAGCCGTTACTACGCAACGTCCATGATTTACCGCTCATATAATTCGAAATATCACTTTGCGTTACAGTAGAAAAATCAATTCCAAGGACTCCCTTAGTTGCATCAGAATGGGAGCTGTAAGATCCTACAGGCTCAACCTTGCTGTAAATGCCCTTCTTTACAATACCGATTTTTCCTACAGCAGTCTTGAATGTATTAGAAGCAAGGCTTGTGCCTTTGTCTGCTACAAGAGTGCCTATAGCCCATGCGCGAGGTTCTACAGTCATAACCTTTGAATTATTATATGTGAGGCTGCCTGTAACAGTAATCTTTGAGTTGGTGCCATTCATTGTAACGACATTTTCCTTGTTAGCAGAGCTAGACGAACTGTCATACGGAATGTAAATGGAACCAGACGCTTCATAGACGCAATTATTTAAGTATACGGCGCCGCCGTTTGTTCCTGCATTTCCGGTAATGGTGCCGCCAGACATTTGAAGTTTTGATTCAGTGTAAATTCCGCCGCCTTTGCCTGTAGTACCCGCTGCTTTGTTGTAAGAAATATTACCGGTTTTAATGACTAAAGGAGAACCGCCTGCGTAGTAAATTCCACCACCATGTTCAGACGCATAGTTATAATAAATACCGCCACTTGCAAGAGAGGATGCTGTGCCACTAAAGGTACCACCAGACCAGGAACCAGCAGAATATCCAAGATACAAGCCAGGAGCAATGGTTCCGGCAAAGCCAGCTCCATATTTTGCGTGGTTAGCAGTTGGAGAAGTTGTCGAACTCGCATTTGGAACAGCTGACTTTGAACTGTCTCCAATCACGGCTGAACCGTACATGTATAAAGTTCCATTAGCAGTGCCTACGCCACCACCATACCACACAGCTGTGTTTCCCTGTATTGTTCCGCCTCCCATTTTAAATGTTCCGTCAAACCATACACCGCCACCACCACAATTCTTCTGAACACTTGAATCGGTAGAAGTAACATAAGACTTATTTCCATATATTGTTCCTGTGGTCATTGTAAGTGTGCCGCTTGCGGAATAAATTCCTCCGCCGCTTCCACCTGCGCCATTGTATTTAGCATTTGCCTTGAAGGTAGTGTCTGTCTTAGTATAAATGCCACCGCCTTGTCCGGCAGAATAATTGTAAGAAACATTTCCGCCGTTAAGGGTGACGGTATTCTTTGCTGTAGCGGCGTAAATGCCGCCGCCGTCATGGGCCGCGTAATTTGAAAATTTTTCGTCCGAACCTGTCGCCGCGGAGGTTACGCCGCTTGAGCTGTCTCCGATTGTTCCGCCGCTCATAACAATAGAACTTCCGGTCGATGTGGTGCCGTAAAGATAAACGCCGCCGCCGTTGTAAGCCTTGTTTTTTGCAATTGTTCCGCCGCTCATTGTAAGCGTTGCGGTATTATTAAGATAGATTCCACCGCCGTTCTTGTATGCATCGCTTGCGATAGTACCGTTCGCGTATATTGAACCGCTTGCAATTTCAACGCTGCTACCCGAAACTACAAGCACGCCGCCGCCTGCATTGGTAACGTAGTTGTAGCGGATTCCATAAGCGGCGTCCAGTGAAGTTTCTGTTGTCGCGGTCGGAGTCGCGTAGCCAAGACGGAGCTTAGAGCCTGTTCCAACGTAAACGCCGCCGCCACTCTGCGCGGAATTTGAATGTTTTCCAGAAT
>CAMNGG010000304.1 GCA_946537975.1 uncultured Treponema sp.
GAGGCAGTTCAGGCCTTCCTCGATGCCGCAGAAGAAAGTGATATTTCAGCTGACGACAGACAACAGGCAATGTACACCGCCGCATATATTTGTTCAATGACCGGATTTAAGGACGATGCTGTAGTTATTGAATATCTTGAAAAAGCTATTCAGATCGCACCAGAAAGCGATGATGCTCCAAGAATCCGCCGTGTAATTGCGGCAATCTCATCTAAGGAATAACAAAGTTCATGGATTCAAGCCCCAAAAGCCCTTCGCCCTGGATATTTGTAATTCTCCTGCTGCTGATAGTTCTTTCCATGCTTTTCTCCATTTCGGAAAGCTCCTTTCTTGGAATGAACAGGCTGAGGCTTAGAATCCTGAGAAAAAATAAAGAAAAACGCGCTCTTACAGCTGGTCGCCTCCTTGACCACAGGGAGCGCCTTATTAATACACTGCTTGTTTCAAACGATCTCGTTAATATTTTCCTTTCTTCTATTATTACTTCAATTTCCCTCGAAATGTTCGGTCAGAAAGGAGTTGGAATTGCAACTTTAATAGCTACGCTTCTTCTTTTGATTTTTGGAGAAATTACCCCTAAAACAATTTCAACCCGTTGCCCTGACAGGATAGCCTATGGCCTGGCACCTTTTGTCCAGGTTGTTGTTGTAATTATGAGGCCGGTAGTTGCTGTCGTTACCTTTATAGCCCGCTGTGTTCTTCGTATCTTCGGTATAAAAACAAATGCAAAAAAACAGTCTTATACAGAGGAAGAAATTAAAACCTTTTTTGATATGAGTTCAGAAAGCGGAGTAATAGAAGAAAATGAAAACCGCATGATGACTCAGGTGTTTAAATTTTCAGATCTTGAGGCACAGGATATAATGGTGCCCCGTACAAAAATCCGGGCTATACCAAATGATGCAACCTATAGAGATATCATAGAACTTTCCCAAAGACTTGGCTTTACCCGTTTTCCTGTTTATCGAAAATCAATAGATGATATAATCGGAATTATTTACCTTAAAGATATGCTGGCCTATAAAGACTCTCAAAATACCTTTTCCTTAGAGAAGGTAATGCGGCCACCGCTTTTTATTCTCGGTACAAAAAAAATCACTTCGGTTCAGGAACTGCTTTTTGAAAGTCATGATTCAATGGCAATTATTGTAGATGAGTATTCCGGAACAGATGGAGTGATTACAGAAAAGGATATTGCCCGCGAAATCTTTGCTCTGCCGGGTGACGATTCTCTCCGGGGTAAGGTATTTGATTTTGATAATGTTGAAGATAAAAGCGATTTTGAAATCAATGGTTCTGTACTTTTGAGGGATTTGAAAGAGGATCTTCATATAACACTGGACTCAAATATCAATGAGACAATCGGCGGCTGGTTTGCCGAACAGATAGACAGAATGCCACAGGCTGGCGATACAGTAGAATTCGAAAACTGGCTTTTTACTATTAAAAAGATTCAGGCGCACCGTGTAGAGCGCATTCAGATTTCAAAGCTTAAAAAAGCAGATGAGGAGGCAGAAGAATGAGCTACTATATTATTACTGCCGCAGAACTCCTTGTGCTTATTTTGTGCGTAGGCTTTTTTACCTCTTCGGAAACAGCCTATCTTTCTCTTCCACGCATAAAACTTCGTAGTATGGTAGAACAGGGCCGCCGCAACGCGAAAAAGGTTGCTGCCCTTAAGGCCAATATGGACCGCCTGCTCACAACTGTGTTAATTGGAACTAACTTTCTCAATTCTCTGGCTTCAGCACTCGCAACAGCACTTGCAATAAGAGTTCTCGGTGCCCGGGGTTCGGCAATTGCTCCTTTTATCACGGCTTTTTTTATTACAACCTTTGCTCAGATTGTCCCAAAAACTGCAGCTGCTCTTCATCCGGACAGGTTTACCTGTTTTTCTGCTCTGCCTTTAATGCTTCTTGAAAAAATATTCTTTCCGATTGTCTGGATCTTTGAAAAGCTTTCTCATGGAGCAGTTGTGCTTGTAGAAAAAATCATGAAGCCGGCAGGGGCAATCGTAACTGAAGAAGAATTAAAAACCTTAATTGATGTAGGCTCCCGTGAGGGAACAATTGAAAAAGATGAAAGTCAGCTTTTAAATAAAATCATTAAGTTTAATAACCTTTCTGTTAACGATGTTATGAAGCACCGTTCTCAAGTCAGTATGATTAAAAAGGAAGCTGATTACACCGAGGTAATAAATCAGTTTCTTAATTCAGGCTTTTCAACTCTCACAGTTTACAGTGGTAACCGCGAAAATGTAGTTGGTGTATTAAATTACAAAAAGGTTTTGTTCTGTTCAGAAGCAATTGATAAAGGCCCGGGGTTCGCCGGCCGCTTTATGTCAGAGGTACTTTTTATACCGGGAACAATGAGTGTTTTAGATATTCTGCAGACCTTCCGTACAAGTGAGCACAAGTTTGCAGTCGTTCTCGATGAGCAGGGGCAGACAGATGGTATCATCACAATGGAAGATATCTTAAAGGTTGTCTTTGGTCATATGTCCGATGAAAACGCTTATGATAATACCGCTCCTGAAGATAAGGTTGAGTTAGTTTCACTTAACACCTTTATTGTCCCTGGTGATATGAAGATAGATGATGCTAATGAAATTCTTGGACTTAAGCTTGAATCTGATGAAATGAATACAATTGGCGGCTGGCTGTTTGAGCAGTTTGGATACCTGCCTGCTTCAGGAACTGTTCTTATAAAAGATAAAAATCTTTTTACTGCCGAAGATGTAAGTGGCCGTCGTATCGTCAGTGTTAGAGTGAAAAAGAGTAATTAAAGCCGAAGGACCAGATAAAGCGTTCTGTGCCGCCATAGCTGTCTTTAACAGGCTTCCATTCATCTGATTTAAAATTGCCGTTTTTATCAATTACTCTGCTGCTGGTAGTTCCTTTTGAAAGAGGAATGTATTGAATCCTTGCAGAGATGCCGGCACTATGATTCTTTGTGAAACGGTATTGAGTCAGCAGGCTTGTATCAATCAGAAGAAGGTTCTTAAAGCTGTCCTTAAAGGCTGTTCCATAAGCGCCACTTTTTACATAGTGAAAGTCAATGGCATTTAGCGTAGTCAGCTTAGGGCTGATATTAAATTTAAAACCGATTGTAGTTCTTGGAATGCTGTTAACTAATAATTTAATACCCAGAATAAAAGTATTGAGCTCCTGCTCATAAGAAATAACGTTGCCCGAAAATTCATTTACTTTCCAATTTTCAGATTTATATTGTCTGTAACCGTTTGAGCCGGTAAAACGAATAAAATCATAAAGGTAGCCCAGGTAAGGAGAAATCTTAATATCCCAGGGCAGATAGATGTTTCCGCCAAGAGTAATCTGATAATTTATAAACTTATCTATATGATTAATATGCTCTGAAAAATTTGTAAGCTCCTTAGGATTATCTCTAGACCCCAGTACTGAATTCTGCCAGTCATAATCCTGCATATAATCACTGCGCTGGGGAACTCCAAAACTTGCTGTAAAGCCAAGGGCTCCATATCTTAAAATATCAAAATCTGCCTGAAGATTAAAAAGTGCAATGGTCTTCAAATGCCAGTCAAGCTGGCTCAGCTTATTTCCTGTGTTTTTACATTTCGGGTCAAATACGTATTCCTGAATCATTCCGTTTGCAATTTCAAATTGAGGCGTAATTCTGAAAGAGAAGTATTTTTCGTATTTATTCTCAAGTCCCGAAAGACTGGCTGCCACATAAAGTAGAATTACAGACAACAGGAAAAAGCGTTTCATACCAGCGGGTCAACTCCAAATATCTTTGCCAGCTGTTTTCGGGTGGCTTCCATGTCCTTAGGGTAGGGAGCCGTAAAGCTGACACTTTCGCCTGTCTGCGGATGCTTGAACTCAATCTTATAGGCATGAAGGGCGAGGCGGCTTAAGAGAGGGCGTTCCTCATATTCATCTCCATTCCACTTCTTTTTGATTTCACTAAGACGGACCGGCTTCTGGTTTCCGCTGTAAAGAGGATCGCAGACAATGCAAAGTCCGTTTTCTGCCAGATGAACACGAATCTGATGAGTTCGTCCTGTTTTTGGCTTTGCTTCAATCCAGGAATAGGGTCCACAAGTTCCAATTAAACGAAAATCTGTAAGAGAAGGTTTTCCAATTTTTTTGTTTACAACAGTACGATGGCGGGCATCTCCATCTGGGAGCAGGGGAAGCTTTACTTCAAGTTCTTCCCAGAGCGGGTGTCCGTAAACCAGTGCATGGTAGGTTTTCTGAACCTCGCGTTTTTCAAACTGCATGGAAAGATTGCGCTGGGCTTCGGCATTACGAGCATAAACAATAATTCCGGAGGTGTCTTTATCAATTCTGTGAACGGCATAAAGCCTGCCGAATTCTTCCTGGGCAAGCAGGTCGAGACGCGGCGCATCTTCGTTATAACGGTCTGCCGCAATCAAAATACCGCTGCGCTTGTTCAATACAAGAATATCATCATC
>CAMNGG010000305.1 GCA_946537975.1 uncultured Treponema sp.
TGCTCTGCTATGCAACAAGCAAGAATGTTTACGGTCCATATACTTACGGTGGATGTATCTTGTCTCCTGTACTTGGCTGGACAACTCACCACTCAATTCTTGAGTTCAACGGCAAGTGGTATCTCTTCTACCATGACTGCGAACGTTCAAAGGGAATCAATCAGAAACGCAACGTAAAGTTCCGCGAACTTACCTTTAAGCTGGATGGAAAGATTCAGACTATGGATGGATTTGACCGCTAGTTCTGTATAGAAAAAGAAGGCCCCGGTGGTTGAGCTTGTCGAAACTACTGGGGCCTTCTTTTTTTTATTTTCTAAAACTTACTTCAGATATTCATCAATCTGGCGGGCACATTCCCGTCCTTCGGCAATTGCCCATACAACCAGAGACTGGCCGCGGTGCATGTCGCCGGCGGTAAAAATTTTTGGAACGGATGTGGCATATCCTGTTTCACTAGCAGTGAAGGTGGTTTCGATACACTCGCTTCGCGAGCACTCAACCACCGGTGTTATTACAGTTCCGCGAGGGCCAAGCTCTGTTCCGAAAGCCTGTGCTGTGTATTCTTCACAGCCGACAAAGCCTGCAGCAACAAGAAGCAGGTCGCAAGGCAAAGTCTTTTCTGTGCCAGCTCTTTCTACCAGCTGACGCTTTCCGTCAACTGTCTGGAACTCTACTTCCACTGTGCGGACCTTTGTGATATGGCCGTTCTCACTGATTACTTCTTTTACAGTAGTTTCGTATACGCGAGGATCGTGACCGAATTTTGCAATTGATTCTTCAGCACCATAATCAACCTTTAAGATTTTAGGCCACTGCGGCCATGGATTATTTGCGGCTCGTTCTATAGGAGGACAAGGCATCATCTCAATCTGAGTTACAGATTTACAGCCCAGGCGGATTGCAGAACCGCAGCAGTCGTTTCCTGTATCACCACCGCCAACAATTACTACGTCCTTGCCTTCAACTTCAATCCCAAAATCCTGAAGCAGCATCTGGCTGATTTGTTTGTTGGCCGGTTCAATTCCGATTTTTTCGAGGGCGCCGCTGGTTGCGATTACGCTTTTTGTAACTGCCTTGAGAAAGTCAACGGCGAACATAACTCCACCGGCTGCGCCGGCCTTAGCGCTGGCAAGCTGGTCCATTCCACTGGCCGTGAGAGTACGGGCTTTTTTTGCACCGCAGCAGAGGGCAACCGAATCAAAGTCCTGCATAATCTGACTGGCTGAATAGCTGCGTCCTACATCAGCATTGAAAATGAATTCAACGCCTTCCGCCTTCATCAGCTCAATGCGGCGGTCTACAATTTTTTTATCCAGCTTCATGTTAGGAATACCATACATCAAAAGTCCGCCGGCCTTATCTTCACGTTCAAAAACAGTAACACTGTGACCGCGGCGGTTGAGCCAGTCGGCAGCAGCAAGGCCCGCAGGACCCGCACCAATTACTGCGACTTTTTTTCCGCTACGGTGGGCCGGGATTTGGGGCTTCATATAACCGGTTTCAAAGGCTTTTTCGATAATGTAAAGCTCGTTGTCGTGAACGGTTACAGGACCGTTAAAGGTGGTTTCGATACACCCGCTTTGCGGGCACTCAACCACCGGGTTACCCAAATTACAGGCTTTTTCGCAGAGGGCCGGACAAACGCGGCCGGTGAACTCAGGAAAGCTCGAAGTTTTGAGCAGGCGCCAGGCGGCCATATCAAACTGACCGTTGAAAAGTGCGTCGTTCCACTCAGGAATGTAGTTGTGAAGCGGGCAGCCCGTTACCATACCGCCAAGCTTAATTGCACTCTGACACATAGGCACCCCACAGTTCATACAACGGGCTGCCTGCTCGCGTCGGGGCTTTTCGTCCAGTTTCGGATGAAATTCCTTAAAGTTACATATGCGCTCCAGCGGAGCAACGTTTCCATTTTCTACTCTTTTATAATCCATGAATCCTGTTGGTTTTGCCATACTCTTATCTCCTATGCACTACATTTCCTGAAGGCGTCGAGTACTGCCTCGTCATGTGGCTTGCCTGATTTTTCTTCTGCGGATATTTCTGTCATAATGCGCAGGTAATCGTTCGGGATGATTTTCTTGAAGCAATTTTTGTAATGCTCCCAGTCGGCAAGAATTGCCTTTGCACGTTCGCTGCCGGTTTCTGTGGCATGCTGTTCTATAAGAGAGTGAAGACGCAATTCGTCTGGAGATACACCGTGGATAGAGGTGGTTTCGATACGCTCGCTTTGCGAGCATTCAAGCACCGCAGCCTCGTCTAAAGATGCACCGGTGGATGAGTAGTCCGAAGGACGTATCGAAACCACATCATTTGGATTCAACGTAGTTGTCTCATCATCAAGGGCATACATTTTTACAAGCTCATGATTCATGCGTTTATAGAGGTCATGATTTTCGTCAAGAACGTAAGCCACTCCGCCACTCATTCCGGCACAGAGGTTCTTTCCTGTTAAGCCCAGAATTACTGCAGTTCCGTCTGTCATGTATTCAAGACCATGGTCACCGCAGCCTTCTGCTACAACGGTTGCACCAGAGTTGCGGACACAGAAGCGCTCGCCTGCCACACCATTGATAAAGGCAGAACCACTTGTTGCACCAAAGAGGGCAACGTTTCCAACAATGATATTGCTGTCGGCTGCTCCTTCGAAATTGACCGGCTTTTTGATTACAACCTTACCGCCGCTGAGTCCTTTTCCAAAGGCATCGTTTGCATCTCCGGTAAGGCGGAGGGTAAGTCCCTTTGGAATAAAGGCTCCAAAGCTCTGCCCTGCACCGCCTTCGAAGTTCACAACAAAAGTATCGTCGTCAAGAGAATTGCCATAGCGCTTCTGGATTTCACTTCCCAAAATTGTTCCTACCGTTCGGTCGGTTGACTGAATAGAAATTGCGGAATTCTCCGGGGCGTTGCGGGGTGTCCCCGCAGAAGGGGTAGCGAGCAACGTAGTGCGAGCGAGGGGAAGGCCTTCCCCTCCTGCTTTATTATCAAATTTTTTAAGCAGAATTTTTTCATCAATTGTATTTTCGAGCTTGAAGTCGAAGAGGGAGCGGTCTTTTTTCCATGAATCGAGAGTATCGGTCCCTTCGAGAGCCTCAGGGACCGAGCTTGCAAGAACGCGGCGCATATCAACAAGGCCGGCACGCTTAAAGCCCTGCTTGTCTTTGAGCTTAAGAAGGTCGGTGCGGCCACAAAGTTCTTCAACCGAGCGCACACCAAGTTTTGCCATAAGCTCCCGCATTTCCTGAGCAATGAACTTCATAAAGTTTTCAACATATTCAGGCTTTCCCGGGAACTTTGCACGCAGCTTTTCATTCTGAGTTGCAACGCCAAAAGGACAGGTATCCAGCTGGCAGACACGCATCATAGAACAGCCCATCGCAATAAGAGGAGCGGTTGCAAAACCAAACTCTTCTGCACCAAGGAGGGCGGCTATAGTAACGTCCCTACCGCTCATTAGTTTACCATCAGTTTCAATTACTACGCGACCACGAAGTCCGTTCTGAATCAGAGTCTGATGAGTCTCGGCAAGCCCAAGCTCCCAAGGAAGTCCCGCGTGATGAATAGAGGAAATAGGAGCGGCACCGGTACCACCGTCGTGACCAGAAATCAAAATTACCTGAGCACCGGCCTTTGCAACACCGGCCGCAATCGTACCGACGCCTGCTTCGCTTACAAGCTTTACGCTGATTCTGGCAGCACGGTTTGCATTTTTCAAATCGTAAATCAGCTGGGCAAGGTCTTCAATCGAATAAATATCGTGATGTGGTGGTGGCGAAATAAGGGCTACACCAGGAGTTGCGTAACGAGTTTTTGCAATCCAAGGGTAAACCTTTTTGCCAGGCAGATGGCCGCCTTCTCCCGGCTTTGCTCCCTGGGCCATTTTAATCTGAATCTCGCGGGCACTGAGAAGGTACTCTTCGGTAACACCAAAACGGCCGCTGGCAACCTGCTTGATTGCGGAGTTGTATTCGGTTCCCAGGCGCTCAGGCTTTTCGCCGCCTTCCCCGGAGTTTGATTTTCCGTGCAGATGATTCATTGCGGCGGCCATGCACTTGTGAGCTTCTTCAGAAATTGAACCGTAAGACATGGCACCGGTCTTAAAGCGCTGAACGATAGACTCTACAGGCTCTACCTCATCAATGCTGATTCCCCCGTCTGCAGGGAAGTTGAAGTCCAGCATAGCGCGTAGAGTGTGAGGATGGCTGTTATCATCAACTAAGGCTGTATATTCCTTGAAGCGTGAATAGTCGCCGTTACGGGTTGCCTGCTGCAGGGCCACGATTGTTTCCGGATTATAAAGGTGACTTTCTGCCTGAGGGCCGCGGCGGAACTTGTGCTTACCAAAAGAATCAAGGTGCTGATTTACTGTGAGGCCGGCCGGGTCAAAGCCCTGGTCATGGTGGTAGCGCACATCCTCTTCGATTTCCTTGAGGCCAACACCACCAACGCGGCTTACTGTATTTGTAAAATATTTTTCTATTACATCTTGGGCAATTCCAACGGCTTCGAAAATCTGGGCGGACTGATAAGACTGAATTGTTGAGATACCCATCTTTGCGGCAATTTTTACGATGCCGTTGATAAGAGCTTTGTTGTAGTCGTCAATTGCTGTGTGATAATCCTTGTCCAGAATCTTCTGGTCGATGAGCTCGGCAATTGCTTCGTGAGCAAGGTAAGGGTTGATTGCACGGGCTCCGTAGCCAAGACACATTGCAGCCTGATGTACATCGCGGACCTCGGCCGTTTCGAGAATGATGGAAACGGCAGTACGTTTTTTTGTGCGGATGAGGTATTGTTCAACGGCGCTTGTTGCAAGGATAGCAGGAATGGCGGCATGAGTTTCGTCTACGCCTCGGTCGCTAAGGATGATGATATTGTAGCCTTCGGCGTAGGCAGCATCGATTTTGGCGAAGAGGTTATCGAGGGCAGCTTCGAGATTGCCACAGGAATTAATTTCAAAAAGAATAGAAATTGTCTTTGCTTTAAGGCCCGGCTGATTCAAAGCCGCAATCTTAATCAAATCAGTTCCTGTCAAAATTGGATTATTGATTTCAAGCACGCGGCAATTGCGGGCAGCAGGCTGCAGGAGGTTTCCGTCTTTACCAACGTAAACTGTTGTGTCTGTAACAATCTTCTCGCGCAGACTGTCGATTGGTGGATTTGTTACCTGAGCAAAGAGCTGCTTGAAATATGAAAAGAGACTCGGATGCTTTTCGCTCATAACGGCAAGAGGTGTGTCCACGCCCATGCTGGCCGTTGGTTCAACACCGTTACGGGCCATAGGAAGAATCATCTCATTTACATCTTCATAGTTCCAGCCAAAGGCACGGTAAAGAATATTGCGTTCGTCCAGTGTATGAACCGGGATTTTTTTGTTAGGGATTTTAAGGTCGGCAAGATGCAGAAGATTCATATCCAGCCACTCGCCGTAAGGATAAAGCGAAGCGTACTGTGCCTTGCATTCTTCATCAGAAATGATTTTTTTCTGAAGAGTATCTACAAGAAGAATGCGGCCCGGCTGAAGACGAGATTTGATTTTGATGTTTTCTTCCGGAATATCAAGAACGCCGACTTCCGAACTCAAAATCAGCATGCCGTCTTTTGTGATGTAGTAGCGGCTCGGGCGAAGTCCGTTGCGGTCCAGAGTTGCCCCAAGGAGGTCGCCGTCGCTGAATAAAATAGCTGCAGGTCCATCCCAGCTTTCCATCATTGTTGCCCAGTAATGGTAGAAGTCCTTTTTGTTCTGTGGCATATTGTCGTCGTGCTTCCATGGCTCTGGGATACAGGTCATAACTGCCAGAGGAAGTGGCATACCGTTCATCAAAAGGAACTCGAGGGTGTTATCCAGCATTGCAGAGTCTGAGCCACTTGTGTCTACGGCCGGCAGGATTTTTTTCATCTGAGCTTTATCGAGTTTGCTTGAACTAACAGTTTCTTCACGGGCCAGCATGCGGTCTACGTTTCCGCGGATTGTATTGATTTCTCCGTTGTGGGCTATGAAGCGGTTCGGGTGAGCTCGCTGCCAGCTAGGCTGAGTATTTGTAGAAAAGCGCGAGTGCACAATCGCAAGGGCCGACTGGTATTCCGGCGACTGCAGATCATCGTAGAAAGTGCGGAGCTCGTGAACCAGGAACATTCCCTTGTAAACGATGGTGCGGGAACTGAGGGAACAGATGTAGGTTTTAGGTGATGAGGGGGAAGTCTCCCCCTCGCTGCAAGCGCCTGCGGCGTTTTCCGCTACCCCCTCTGCGGGGGCACCCCGCAACGCCCCGTTTTCAAAAATGCGTCTCACAATATAAAGCCTGCGGTCAAAATCAAGACCCTTCTCACAATCAGCAGGCTTTTCCACAAAGCCCTGCCAGATTTGAGGCATACAGTCGCGGGCCTTTTTACCAAGAACATCTGCATTCACAGGAACCTTTCGCCAGCCCAGAAACTTAAGGCCTTCGGCAGCACAGCATTTTTCAAAACGGGCTTTTTCTGATTCGCAGGTGGTTTCGATACACTCGCTTCGCGAGCACTCAACCACCGGTGAAGTACCCGGAAAAAAGAACTGCCCGATTCCATACTTTCGTTCGCTATCGCTCACTACCGACTTTTCTTCGAAAAGTCGCTTTAAATCAGGAGATATTTCACCGTCTTGTAAAACTATTTCGCCATTAATTGCCGCCTTCTTAAAAAACTCGTGACTAATCTGAACAAGAATTCCTACACCGTCGCCAGTTTCGCCACTTGCATCTTTACCGGCACGGTGCTCCAGTTTTTCTACGATGCTGAGAGCATTATCAACAATTTTATGAGATTTACTTCCATCAATATTTACAACTGCACCAATACCACAGTTGTCGTGTTCAAAGCTTGGTTCGTAAAGGGTTGTTTTTTCCTGCATTTCGCACTCCAAGACAAAAAGAGCCGCAGATACTACACGCAAAGCGCGAATATCTGCGGCTCCTTTGCCGACTTCGAGATTTCAATTTCAAAAACAAAAAAGGCCGTAGACAAAATCTCGTTAAAAACGAAAGTTTATCTACGGCCTCTTTGTCGTATTTCTTAAATAATAGTGAATTTTTGCAGGGATAGTCAATAGATACGGGAAAAATTGATTATTAACTGTGGATTATCGCATTATAAAGACTTTCTGTAATGTTGACGCGAGGGAACGGGGCGTGGTTCAAAAACACTCTTTTTGTGGCTGCCGCGAAAGCGGCAGGTTCAATAGTTTCTATACCACAAAAAGCGTGTAGCGCAATATTGCGCGGTTTTGAACCACGAAGCCGTGACCGGGAGTCAATGATCCATGATTTTTTTATAATGCGACAACCCGCTAATATTGATAACAAAAAATTATTTATGTTTCTATTGACAGTAACAATAATACACTGTATGTTTCTATAAGTAGTAACGTTTCTATTTATAGAATCATAGTACGCATATAAAAAATCAGAGAGGTAAAAATGAAAACCCGCATGGACCTGATGTATAAATGCATTTCCAACTCGCGCTACACACCCTATCTTCTTGCAAAGAAAATCGGTGCCAGCGCAATTCTGGAATCTGCAAGCTTCGCAAAAGGTCGCGAACGCTATTCAATTTTGATGACAGAAGAGGCCTTCAAAATCAAAGAGACTGACGACGGCATCTTTTTTGTAATTGACGGAAAGGACCAGCCCTTTGACCTTGCCTGTCTCGAGGGCGAAAAAAGTCTGGATGCCCTTGGCCGCGAAAAGGCACCAGATATTCTCGACGCCCTGCTCTATGTTGCCCAGCAGAACTGCACTCCTCCGGGACCAATTTCTGAGCTGCCCCTTCCTGCCAGCGGCCTTGGCTACCTGAGCTACGAGTTTGCAAAGCACTGCGACAACATCCGCTTTTTTGAACAGAAGGATGATTTGAATATTCCAGAAAGCCTTTTTGTAACCGGTCACATCTACATCATCTTTGACCACTTTACAGAAGAGCTTCATATTTTTGCCCTCAACTATAACGAGCATCAGATTGATCTGGGTGCTGCAATGGAAAAAATCCTTAAGCGAATTAATGACATGGATTTTTCTTATATCGAAGATGACCAGCAGACCTTCCAGTACAAAATGCTCACTGACATGGAAGCCAGCAAGGCCGAATACATTGCCAAGGTTACCGAGCTTAAGCGTCACATCGTTGCCGGCGATTTGATTCAGGCTGTGCCTAGCCGCCGCGTACAGATTGAGTGCGAGGCTGAGGCTCTAGCAGTTTACGGAAAGCTCCGCAAGGTAAATCCGTCGCCATATCTTTTCTATATTGATTTTGGTGATTTCCAGTTTACCGGAGCTTCCCCGGAAAGTCTGGTCCGCGTTCGTAAGGGCAAGGCAACAATCCACCCGATTGCGGGAACAATCCGCAGAGGCCACTCAGAAGCCGAAGATGAAAAATTGAAAATCGAGCTGCGCAATAATCCAAAGGAACAGGCCGAGCATCTTATGCTGGTAGACCTTGCGAGAAATGACCTGGGCCGTGTCTGCGATGAAGGCAGCGTTGAGGTTTCTCAGTATATGGACTGCGAGCTTTTCAGCCATGTAATTCATCTTGTGAGTACAACCGAAGGAAAGGTTCGCAAAGGAGTAAAACCTATTCAGGTTCTGCGTGCTTCCTTCCCGGCCGGTACAGTCAGCGGTGCACCAAAAATCAGTGCCATGCAGATTTTAAGCGGCCTTGAAAAAACAAAGCGCCGTTTTTATGCGGGAGCTGTCGGCTACATTCAGCCAAGCGGCGACCTTGATTTTTGCATTTCGATTCGCTGTGCCCTGCGACAGGGAAAGGTCTGGAACCTGCAGGCCGGCGGAGGAATTGTTTATGATTCAGAGCCCGAGCGAGAGTTCACAGAAACCTGCGAAAAGCTCGGGGCTTTAATTGATACATTGACTAAGTAAGTCCACCGTCATCCCGAACTTGTTTCGGGATCTATTAAAAAGATGCTGAAACAAGTTCAGCATGACAATACATAAGGAGATTTTTATGATTTTAGTAATCGACAATTATGACAGTTTTACCTTCAATGTTGTGCAGGCCCTTGAGTCTGCTACGAAAGAAGAAATAAAGGTCCTTCGCAACGACGAGGCAAATATTGAAGAGCTGGCCGCCCTTAAACCATCAAAGCTTATTGTTTCACCGGGTCCGGGAAACCCTGCAAGTGCCGGAGTAAGCATTGAAGCAATCCGTTACTTTGCCGGAAAAATTCCTATTCTTGGAATCTGTCTTGGACACCAGGCAATCGGCGAATCCTTTGGCGCAAAAATTGTGGGTGCAAAATTCATTAAGCACGGGATCGTAGAAGACATTGACTTAGACGGCCGGGGTATTTTCCGAACAATCGGTAGGAATGCAAAATTTACACGCTACCATTCGTTAGTTATCGATGAGTCAACACTGCCGGAAAACTTTGAAGTTACTGCCCGTGCAAAGGACGGCGACATCATGGGAATCCGTCATAAGACGATGCCGATTGAAGGCGTTCAGTTTCATCCGGAATCAATTGCGAGCCAGGCCTGTCAGGAGCTTTTTAAGGCCTTCTTAAATTACCGACGCGACAATCTTCCGGTTGCTGAATATCTTAAACAGCTGATTGACGAGAAGAAACCTCTGACCCGCGAACAGGCTTCCTTCTTTATGGAAAACCTTACAGACGGAACCATGGATGAAAAAGCAACTGCTTCAATCCTTACAGCAATGGCCTCCCGAGGTTTGCCGACTGCAGACGAAATGGCCGGCTGCGCAGGTGCCCTGCTGGAAAAGAAAACTCCTTTCCCATTTAAGAAAGCAGATAATGAAAACGGCCCTGCCAGTGGCCTCGCAGAAATTGTCGGAACCGGCGGCGACGGAAAGGGCAGCTTTAATATTTCTTCCCTTTCAGCCCTCGTGGTTGCAAGCTGCGGACAGGGAGTTGCAAAGCATGGTAACAGAGCAGTTTCTTCAAAGAGCGGTGCTGCAGACTTCTTCGAAAATCTTGGAATCAAAATTATGGCTGAGCCGGAAAAAACTGCCAGCCTCGTTGAACAGACAGGCTTCGGATTTTTGATGGCACCGGTATATCACTCGGCAATGCGCTTTGCCGCTCCGGTTCGCAAGGCTCTTGGAATCAAAACAATTTTCAATGTGCTCGGTCCTCTTTTGAATCCGGCCGGAGCAGAGTATGAAGTGCTTGGAGTTTACAGCGAAGAGCTTATGGAAGATTATGCACGCGCAGCAAAGGCCCTTGGCGCAAAGCGTGTTATGGTAATTCACAGCCGAGACGGTTACGACGAGATTTCCCCTTGTGCTCCGACAGATGTTTTTCAGATTAACGAAGACAGCAAGGAATATCGCTATGTGATTGAGCCGGCAAAATTTGGAATTACCAGTGCAGATGAAAATGAGCTCGAAGGCGGAAACGGAGCCGACAATGCAAAGCTTGCAATGGAAGTTTTGCAGGGCGGCGGTCGTAATTCAATTCGTGCGGCCGTGGGCCTTAACGCCGGCGCCCTTCTTTATTTGAGCGGCAAGGCGAAAACTCTCAAGGATGGCTACGACATGGCTCTGACTGCACTTTCAAGCGGCATGACTCTCAAAAAGCTTCAGGAGATTCAGAAAGTTAGTGAGGAGTTAGTTGCATAGGGGAAGGCCTTCCCCTCGCTCGCACTGCGTTGCTCGCTACCCCTTCTAGCGGGGACACCCCGCAACGCCCCGGAGTTAAAATGAAAGATATTCTTACAACCATAGTAGAAAAAAGAAAGGATGATATATCGCGTTTAGGTGTGACCTTCGGCTTCAAAATTCCCGAAAGCCGGCAGCGGCCTATTCATCCTTTTCTCCCAGAAAAAGGCGTAATCCTCGAAGTAAAGCGTGCCTCTCCCAGCAAGGGCGACATTGCACCGGGTCTCAACGCCGCAGAAACAGCCCGCTCTTATGCAGAGGCCGGTGCGGCGGCCATCAGCTGTCTTACAGAGTCCAACTTCTTTAAGGGAAATCTTGAAGATTTGATGCAGGTATGTGCTGCCGTGGACTCTTTTGAAAAATCAAACAGCCGCCCCGCCCCCGCAGTTTTACGGAAAGATTTTCTTTTGTATCCTGATGAGGTTGAGATTTCCTACCGGGCCGGAGCTGACGCAATTCTTCTGATTGCGAGAATTTTGGACGAGGCTGTGATTGTTGACATGGCAAAGAAGGCAGCCTCTTTTGGAATGACCTGCCTGGTAGAAGTCCGCAGCCCGGCTGACCTTGAAAAGTTGTCCGCCATTGCTGAAGCCGTAGATAAAAAATTTATTGTCTGCGGTGTAAACTCACGCGACCTGGCAACTTTTAAAATTGATTTACTAAAGCCCTGTGCCCTGCTCGAAAAAATCCGTATGGTGCTGGGCGATAATGCCCGTGTAGTTTTTGAAAGTGGAATCAGAACTCCTGAGGCAGCCCGCTTTGCGGGTAGTCTTGGCTTTGGCGGAATGCTGCTTGGTGAAGCGGCCGCTAAAGCTCCGGAGCTTCGCTGTCAGCTGGTAAAGGCTTTTGTGGAAGCCAGACCGACAAAAAATGCAGAGTTCTGGAGCCCGGTGGTTGAGTGTCTGCAAAATAAACAATCCCTGAGCTTGTCGAAGGGCGAAGCATCCACAAGATTCAATAATTCCGAAGCCCGCGCTAGCTTCGATACGACCGCTGGCCTAGTCAACCATCCGAATACCACTCTTATAAAAATCTGCGGTCTCACCCGCGCAGAGGATGTGACCTTCGCTGATTCTCTTGGTGCAGATTTTGTTGGCTTTATTTTTGCCGCGGGCTTTGCCCGAAACGTCTGCGGCGAAAGATTTGAAAAAATCCTCCCGGCACTGAAAAACGTAAAGGCCAAAAAGGTCGCTGTAATCACAGATCCAAAATCGCCGGAAGCTGCCGCTGCAGCCCGCTATGTGGAAGAGGGAATTCTTGATTGTCTGCAGCTTCATGGAATCGCTTATGAAAAAGTTCCTCAGAGCTTGCTGGACCTGCCGCACTATTTTGCAATCACAGAAAAAAATGGCCCGCTCGAAGAGGCTGCAGAAAAGCTTTTTCTTATGGGGGAGCCTCGCTTTCTTCAGGATTCAAAATCACAGAACTATGCGACTAATCACAAGCTCTGGCTGGCAGGCGGCGTGACTGCCGAAAATGCGGCCGAACTCATAGCCCGCTACCAGCCTGAACTGATAGATGTATCCAGCGGAATCGAAGACGCCGACAAACCTGGAATTAAAAATCATAAAAAAATGTCTGTCATCCTGAACTTGTTTCAGAATCTATAAAGAGATGCTGAATCAAGTTCAGCATGACAATAAAGGAGTATAAATATGACACATTCAGATAATGGCTTTTTTGACAGCTTTGGCGGAAAGTATGTTGCCGAAGTTTTGCGCCGACCTCTCGACGAGCTGGAAGTGGCTTTCAACGAAACAATCAAAGATCCGCTTTTTATAAAAGAGCTGGAAACAATTCAGCGTGATTATATTGGACGCGAAACTCCACTGCTTTTTGCAGAGACTGCAACCCGCTTGCTCGGCGGTGCTCAGATTTATATCAAACTGGAAGGCCTTGCAAACACCGGCGCCCACAAAATCAATAATGCTATCGGCCAATGCCTGCTTGCAAAGCGCATGGGTAAAAAAAGAATCATCGCTGAAACCGGAGCCGGTCAGCATGGAGTTGCAACTGCCGCCGCCTGTGCAAAGCTGGGACTGGACTGCACCGTTTACATGGGCGAAGTTGATGTCCGCCGCCAGCAGCCAAACGTAGCCGCGATGGAGCTCTACGGCGCAAAGGTTCACGCAGTAACAAGCGGAAGCCGCACCCTCAAGGACGCAGTGAATGAAGCAATGCGCGACTGGGCCGCAAATCCGGATACAACCCATTATGTACTTGGAAGTGCTCTGGGCCCGGCTCCTTTCCCGGATATGGTCCGAGAGTTCCAGAGCGTAATCGGCCGCGAGGTTGAGCGTCAAACTAACGAACGTAAGTTAGATGTAGCCGCAATGATTGCCTGTGTAGGCGGCGGTTCAAACTCAATCGGATTTTTCGCACCTTTTATCGACAAAGCAAATCCCCGCCTGATTGGTGTAGAAGCCGGCGGTGTTGGAGACGGAATTGGAGAGAACGCTGTCCGCATGAGCGGTAAGGCTGCCCGTGACGGAATCATGCATGGTTATAAATCCCGCTTTTTACTGGATGAAGATGGCCAGGCTCTGCCGACCCGCTCAATTTCTGCGGGACTGGACTACTGCGGAATCGGCCCTCAGCTGGCAACTCTTGGCCGCCAGGGCAGGGTGGAGTTTACTTATGCCCGCGATGAAGAGGCTCTGAACGCAGTAAAGTTTTTTGCGCGCAACGAAGGAGTTCTTTTTGCCATGGAAAGTGCTCATGCAGGCGCCGAAGCAATTAAGCTTGCCCCGACACTTCCAAAGGATAAAGCAATTATCGTAAATATGAGCGGCCGCGGCGACAAGGATGTATTCATTACCTGCCCGGTTTTCCGCCGTGACGAATGGATAAAATTTCTTCACGCGGAAATCGACCGACTTGAAAATAATAAGGAGATTCACAATGCCTAAAATAAAACTAATGAGCCATCTCGTAGCCGGCTACCCTACAGACGAGCTTTCTTTTACAGCGGCACGCGCCCTCGTAGACGGCGGTGCTGATATTCTAGAAATCCAACTGCCCTTTTCAGACCCAAGTGCAGACGGTCCAGCCATTCAGGGGGCCTGTACCAAGGTACTTCAGAGAGGCTACAAAACTGCCGACGGCCTTGCCTTCATCGCCCGCCTCCACAAGGAGTTCCCTCAGGTAAAAATTTATCTGATGAGTTACGGCTCTCTGGTTTATACTCCGGGTGTTGAAAACTTCTGTAAGCGGGCAGCAGCAGCCGGCGTTACAGGTATGATTATTCCGGACCTTCCCTTTGATTATGATGAAGGCCTCACAGCCGCCTGCCGTGCCAATGGAATGGAAAATATTCCTGTGGCCGCGCCTAGTATGTCCCCGGCCCGCCTGAAGCAGCTTGCCCACGCAGGCTTCCCATACATCTATGCGGCCCTGCGCACCGGAATTACCGGCACCGATACAACCATAGACAAAAACACCCTCGCCTTTTTAAAATCCGTTGGCGAAGGTGGAAGTAAAATCTATGGAGGCTTTGGTATTTCGAATGGTCAGCAGTCTCACGCTCTAGCTGATTATGTTGAAGCAATTGTCGCAGGCTCTGTTTTCGTCCGCCTCATCACAGAAAATCAAAATGATGAAGAGGCACTTTACAAAGCCGTTCGCACAAAAGCAGAAGAACTGACCGGCCGCTAGGTTTAGAAACCTGCTTAGTAAGCCTTATCGTGGACGTCGCACGCTAAAGCGTGCTTACCGAGTTTGCTTTGCAAACTCGCCTGAAATCACTTAGTTCTATACGCGTCGTTGTGAACTCCACCAATGGCACGGCCACTCGGTTCGTCCATGTTCTTCCAGGCGGCATCCCACTCGAGGGCCTTGGCAGTTGAGCAGGCAACTCCGGCCTCGTGTGGAACACAGCGGGCAGCGGAATCGCTCGGGAAGAGGCGGCTGTAGATTTCACGGTAATAATATTCCTCTTTTGTTTTTGGAGGATTTACCGGGAAGCGATTTTCGCGGCGGGCAAACTCTGCATCGCT
>CAMNGG010000306.1 GCA_946537975.1 uncultured Treponema sp.
GAGGAGCGCAACCTTCTTAAAGGCAAGGGTGTCAAAATCACCGGCACAAAGCTCAAGATTCTGGGTGATGATGCGGGAATATGGTTTGCCCCTCTCGACACAGAAGGGAACGTCAACAAAGACGAAACAACCTGGGTCCAAGTGAGCAAGACTGTTACGGTGCAGGAGGAAATTCAATGTCGGCTTTGAAAATTATGCTCTGTGATTTTTCTTTTTTTTCGATTCTTACGCGTCTAATAAAAAAAGGCACATAAGCATCACCTTGTGTACCTTTTTGGTTTCTTTTATTCGCCCAGCTGCTCAATCAGATAATTCTAAAAGAGCAAGGCTGGCATTTACTTTTTACGCTCTGTTGAATTTATCTTTTCCCTGCCTGCACCTCTGGCAGTGCCAGTCATCCGGTAAGTCTTCAAAAACTGTTCCTGCAGGGATTCCGTTCTTTTCGTCTCCTATGGCCGGGTCATAAATATAGCCGCAGACTGAGCAGGCATATTTTCCGCTGGTGGTTTTGAAAACAATTTAGCCGACAGGGATAGTCGCCGGCGGCTTTTCCAAATCCACAACCTTTTTTTCCTCAAGATTTTTCGTATGGATGAATCTTCGTAAACGAGTGAAGCGAGTATATCCGCGGTTCCGTCCGCTTTGCTGCCTCCATTGCTCCATTCGCTCCGCGCATTCCGCAACGGCTTCGCCGCCCTTACCAGTGCTAACGCATTGGACTGAAAATCCGCTTAGAAGTGAATGTATTTCTATTTTCTTTTACGTTCGTACCCCTTAGGTATCTCCTTTTTAATTGCAGGCTCTGGAGTCAGATTATTAATTCTATAATAATCCTCATTCCAAATGATGTTATTACAGCCTTTTCCATTGGCATTATAATTTGTACAACCTAAAAAATATCTACCATCTTTTTGCTGGCGGGCAATTAAATAGCCATCACACTTATCACATTTTTGAATTGAAAGTTTTCCAGCCTCAATTTTATTGGTCATAAAATCGCATATTTCAGGGTCGTTCATACAAATCCAAAGATTCAATCCATAAGCAGTTTTTACTTTATGCTGAAGCGGATAACCGCACATTGGGCAGGATTTTTTGAATGCACTGCCATTTTTTACTTCTTCGCTCCATTCTCCTTTTAAAACAACATTTTTATAATCGTGTTTTATTTCCAGCAGAAATTCAGAAGGGTTCGCTTCCGGTGCAATAAAATAAACTCTGTTTTTTGTCCGGGTCATGGCAACATAGAAAAGACGGCGTTCTTCGGCAGCTTCAATGGCAGTATCCTGTTTTGTTACATAATTCAATACAGGATCATCTTCTATTTTTGCAGGAAATCCAAACATTTCATTTTTTCCATTAATAACAATAACATTATCATAGCCTAAACCTTTAGAAGCATGAGCCGTCATGAATGTAATTTTAAGTTTTGGATATTTTAAGCATTTTACTTCTGATTTTCCATTTTTATATTCAAACAACTCTGACTGAGTTAATCTATCTCCTTCAAAATTGAAACGACCTAAAAGTAAAATACTTTGCTTTTTATAGTCTTTCCCTTCTTGCTTTGAATAGTCAACAATTTGATCAATAGCTGTTTCAACGGCTTTTGATAAATTATAAAGTGCACCTGATTGTTTTGAGGCAAATCTATCTTTTCGTCGCGAATCATAAGTATAAATAATTACAGGGTCTGTAATTGTCTTTGGGGACTTAAGAGTTTTTCTGATTTGTTCCGTATTTTTCTGAATGAAATTTCCTGCGATGTCGATAACTTCCTGTGAATTACGGTAGGTTTTTGTAATTTTCAAGAGTTCTGCATATCCCATGATTTCTGAAAACTTCGTAAAAAGCGTTATGTCTGAACCGCTGAAAGCATAAATTGACTGCCAGTCATCCCCGACGGCAATGATTTTTGCATTTGTCACATCATGCAATGCTCCCACTAAATCAAACCGCTGGCGGGAAATATCCTGATATTCATCAACAATGATATATTTAAAATCAATCTGATCGCTAACAGCTTTTGATTCTTTCAACAGCCTTGCCGATTTATTTATCATGTCAGAAAAATCAATCGCATTATTTTTGTGAAGATATCGCTCGTATTCCAAATAACACTCTTTGCAAATACCTAAAAACAGTTTTGTCCTTACATTTTTTGTCTGAGTTCCCCACTCATCAAATTTTTCAACTGTATAACCGTTTGTCTTAAAATTTGAAATGAATCTATCTACAAGATTTATAAGTTTTCTAATATAACGGCTAAAATCCTGATTGGAAATCTTTTGCATCACTTCCTTATTATCACGGGGATTCAATACAAAGCCGAATGATTCCAGTTTTTCCCGCAAATGTTCAAGCAATTCCCTTCCGTCATTATATTGGGAGCAAGTGCAGATGAGTTTTGTTCCATGCTTACGGTGAATTGCAACTTTATCCCGCATTGCCTTGTTGTATTTTTTCAGTTCTTCTGCAGAGTATCTGTTACTGTAGCCGTCTTCTGTTACGCCGAAATGTTCAATGTAGGCTTCATTTCCATTTTGAGTTATTCTAAAATCTGGTGTGTAAGGCTTTTTTGCTCCTTCAATATTGTATTTATAGCAGGGTTCATACTCGTAATCAATGTTATTCAAATAAAGGAAGTTTGCAATTTGAACTTCTTCTTGAGAACGCAGAATTTCATTCTGTATGGTTTCATATTTTTTTGTCCTGGAATTTTTAATTTCTACCTGATAATCAACTTCTCCCAGTTCACCTTTCATCGTAGAAAGATTTGAATTTGATAAATTGTTAAAAAATTGATTTTTATCTTTTACTTCGATTGGAGCGTCAAAATAAGTTGCAAAGAATTTTATCAAATCATCAACAAGTTTTTGATTCTGCAAAACTGTATCTCTAAAATAGTCTTCCAGAACAAAATAGAGTTTTTCATTCTGTACAATATTCAGTTTCTCATCGTTTTCTTTATGTAAAATTGCATTTCCTGTTGAATGGAAAGTTGTAATGGGGCAATCTATTTTCAGCTGCTGATTGATTTTTTCTTTTAGTTCGCCAACGGCTTTGTTTGTAAAAGAAACTACAAGTATTTCTTTTGGATTGATATTTTTCTTTTCCACAAGATATTTTACTTTTGCTGCAACTGTTGTCGTTTTTCCAGCCCCTGCCCCCGCAATTACAAGACAATAATCTTCATCCGTAAGAATAACGCGACGCTGGTCATCATCCAGCATAATATTCGGGTCAACATCAGACAGAATCCTGTCAAGATAATTTTTTTCTGATTCAAGTTTTTGTGAAATAAAGTTTTTATTATGTTCTGCAACAAGATTTTTTATATCAGAGTATTTTGTAAGAACAGAAACTATAAAATCTTCTGCAACAGAATTTTTCTTACAAAAATCTGGCAGCAAATCATCATTTTGTAACTGTTGAAAATATGAAATTACATCCTTCGTTGCCTCTATCTTTTTCAGGTAATCTGATTTTGCGATATAAGAATCTTTTGAAAGTAAATCATCTATAAAATTATTAAATGAAAGAATCTCATTTATCTTTGGATTACCAGAATGAGAGCTATTTTTATTTTTCTTTGCAGAGTCACCACTATTTCCAAAAATACGATTCAAAAAAGACATAAAATATCCAACCGAACATAGATTATAGCATGAAATCATAATTATGTGGAGATTCTTTTCATATTTATAATTCTTTATTCCTGTGCTCTTTCAAGGTTTCTCGCTTTCATAGGCGACTCCTTGCTGATTAAAAATAAGCTCCGAGACCTTTTGGCGACGCCAAGACTTTTCGGTAACTTGAAAAAAATAGGAAAAAGTCGGTCGTGTTGCGACCTTCACGAGTTTTGTACGTTACACTTCCAAAACTCGCAGAGTAAATTCCATATTGAAAAATTTGGGAAAAACCTATATGCTATTGTTATCATTTATGGCAACGGTTTTTCCGTTTGTTTAGAGACTTTTTGGCTGACTGCAATCAGTTAAAAGGTCTTTTTTTTTGCTCGCAATTTGCTTACCTCCTTGCAGGTTTGCCTGCACTCATTCCCTGTTCAGGATGTTTTCAATCTGCTCCTTGTCGCTTTCGTT
>CAMNGG010000307.1 GCA_946537975.1 uncultured Treponema sp.
GACGCAAAAATTCAAACGGTGCCGTTGGCATCCATTTATCTTAATGAAGGAGAACGCATATGTTCGCTAGTTACATTGATAACGCAAAAGTTTCATCTGCAATTATGACAACATTGACTCGCGGCGATTATACAAAAGCCACCCGAATAACATTGTCTACATATGCGCTTCCAGTAATTACAGGCATAAATGGAAAAGCTACAGCAGACGATCAGAATGGATTTACAAAAGAGATGTATGTCCAAAGAATTTTTGTGATAAGGAGATTAGACCGATGGAGACTATCAAGACTTTCTTAAGACCAGTTATAGACTTAAAGGGTACTGGTGCCCAAATCAAACGACTCAGAAAATTACGTGGATACTCTGTTCACGACCTGCAGGTGATATTCGGTTTTGATTATCCTCAGGCAATCTATGCCTGGGAGCAGGGTAAGAACGCTCCAACAATCGACAATCTTCTTGTCCTCTCTTATCTGTTTGATGTAAACATTTCTGAAATAGTTGTTTCATCAAATATCGAAATCAAGATTTATAACGCTGAAAAAACAGCATGAATGGAGTAGTGGAATGAAAAATAAATTTAAGTGGCATAAGGAACAGATAAATGGCAAGTGGTACTCAGTTTGTGATCACGAGCATGTTCCTATGATTGAGCATACAAAAGATGATAAGTATAAAGTCCGCAACTGCAACGGCAAAGCGATTCTACACGAAAGCTTTGCTGATGCAGAAAAACTCGCAATCGAAACTTACAAGAAGTTTGAAAAGTTTAATAAGAGTTTTGAGGGGTAAGTACAGAGTCTCTTATAAACTGCCTGCATCAATGTAGCGATTCATAACACTTATGTATTCTTGGTGTTTTATAAAATACATTTATTTCAGAGCTTTTTTAACTCATCAGCAACTTTTAACGCAAGCTCAAAGCTTGAAATCTGATTCTTTTTTTCTTCATCAGTTCCAAGTGTTGCTCTGTTCCAGCTTGAATCATTTAATAAATCACCGCCAAAGAAGAAAGGATAAAAATCAATTTTTCTAAAATCACATACAGCCTGCAGTCCTGAACATTCCATCTCTACACAAATGCAACCATCTTTTTTTCTGGCATTTCTATTATTAATTGTCTCGCGGTAAATTGCATCGGTTGTCCAGGTCTTACCAGTGACATAATCAACATTCAATTTGTCAAAAATTGATATAAGTTCTGAGCTTTTATTGATTTCGATATAATCCTGTGCTGGAGCAAAATGATAAGAAAAACCTTCATCTCTATATGCGCTGGTAGGAACAATAATTTTCCTATTACACTTTTCTTCGTCAAGAATTCCGCACGAACCAAAGAAGATAAACTTAGAAGCGCCAGTAAGACATCTTACTTCATCAATAATACATCCGGCACTTGCCGCACCTATTGGAGACATGTAAAAAAGAACGTTAAAATCTTCGAGCAGATAAATTGGAATACGACCATTTGCAGTTCCTGAATATGCAGCTTTAGAACATTTATAATGCTTGATTACTTTGTCATGTACTGCATGAGAAAAAGTTGCAATACAGATATCTGCAATTTTTTTATGTTCTCCATAAACCTTTTCAGGCGTTATTAAAGGTTCTGAATAATTATCAAAGCTTTGTTCTATACTCATTTTTTTAATCCGTTAATTTCATTTTCAAGTTTCTTTATTGTTGAAAGAACTTCTTCAAAGTATGGAATCTCACCATACATCATATTATTCATATCATTATAGTCAGCTTTCAAAGCAGAAAGACTCTTCTCATTTGGATAAAGCATAAAACTTCCAGGGACTGCATCTTCAAACTTAGCCCAGCCACGATTATAGAAAGTCATAGTAAAACGCCTGACTTCTTCAAGTAAATCAAGGGAATCAAAAGCTTCCTGTTTTACAAAACTAGAATACATCTTATAAAGATCATAATAATGCCTTGAATAATGACGTGGAACTTTGCCATCAACTCTATGAGCTTCCTGATGCATAATAACAGCTTTTTCCCAGAATGTTCTTACAGGTCTTGTAATTAAAACTGGGAAATCAGGCTTATCAAAAAGATTCGGATATTTTTGGGCAATAAAACTTGAAAGCGTAATTGATTCACAAGGAGTCCATGCTGCAAGTGGTCCAATTTCAAGTTTTACTGCATTCGGAATATAGGAATCAGAATGATTTGTTGGATATTCCAGATAGATTGCAAACTCTTTTTCTTCCAAACGTTCTTTAAACGGAATATTTGTTTCTTTTTTCAAATCATTCATAATTGATGGAATAAGCTTGGTCTTATAAAACTCTATTGCCTTTGCGTTAAGCTTTTCAGCCATCTTTTCTTTCTGGCTCTTACTTTCAAGATGGATAATCTCTTCTAAGTTTTCACCTATGACTTCTGATTTTAAAACTACATCAATATCTTCAGAAAAGCGATTTATAAGACCATATCCTTTTGAAAGACTCGTTCCACCTTTGAACTCAAAATAATTTTTGAACTCGGAACGGGAAAACAAATAATCCAGAATATAACTTACATATAAATCTTTTTCTATAATTACTTCTGGAAGTTTCATTGAAGTTGCAACATCAACAATTACATCATCAATATCTTCAAGAGAATTCTTTAAAAACTTCAACATATCCTATACTCCAATCTTTCTTATATATTCATAAATCCAGGCCGGTACCCTTTTACACTCATCAAGCAAAGCCTTCTTTTCATCATCGGTTAGAACTTCCTTTAAGGTCTGCAAAACATTAGAAGTAATATTTTCTTCTCCCAGAGTCTTAAAAGCCTGAATTACTAGAGCAGATTTTGAAGACATACCACCAAGCAGTCTGTTAGTCGTATGCTTAAACTTTAACTTCATTCCGTAGATTTCATATTCGCGATATGGACCATTACTTAAGTATTCATAGCAGGCCGGAACCTGAGTTGAAAGATGCAGCATATTAAGTGCAATATCGCCCGAAGGAATAATATTCCAGGCAAACTTCTCTGCAATTTTATTGGCAACATCAGGAATTGATGAAGGAACATTCTTATTTAAAAGTTTTGAAAACTTAGGCTTTGAATAAATGCCGTCTATAACTCTAACAATTTCTCCATTCTTTTCCATACGCTGCAAAATTTTTTTTGCCGTACCATAAGAAGCATAATTAACCAGTTCATTAATAGAGAACAAACTGCCTTCCTGGGCCTGAGAAAGATACTCTTTTATAGCTGAAGTTGAATTATTCATACTCGTTTCCATTCGTCCCTATAATTATACTGTTTTGGGGACAAATTACAAGAAAAAATTGTTTCCAAAAGTGTATAGTTTTGGGGACATGTAAGCGTTTACCGTCTTTATGATTTCTGTTTTCATCCCCATTTTTTCGCACCAAATTTTCCGTGATTCCTCATTCTTCAATTGATAAATTCAAGTATGACTTTAATGCTTTTTAAAAAGGCAGAAGTTATAGTTGAGGTGAGGCTAAAATGAACGAAAATGAAATCACTCTATCTATAAAAGAAAAAATTTCTCAAATTGAACAGCGCGAAAACATTCGTATTTTGTATGCTTGTGAAAGTGGCTCCCGTGCCTGGGGATTTGCAAGTCCTGATTCTGACTATGATGTTCGTTTCGTTTTTGTTCGTCCTATTGAGGATTACCTTCGGGTAGAAGAACTACCTGATTATATCGATGCTGAGTTGAACGAGGTGTATGACATCAATGGCTGGGATTTGAAGAAATTCTTCAAACAGCTTTATAAATCGAATCCAGTGATTTTTGAATGGGATGATTCGCCGATAGTGTACAGGACTTCAGAAGAATGGGAAAAGATTAAGGCAAATATGCAGGATTTTGTTCTTCAAGTTGCGATGATTCATCATTATCGGGGTATGGCTAAAAGCAATGTTCGAAGCAATTTTGCAACATCCGAAGTTGTTCTAAAGAAATATCTGTATGTACTTCGTCCGGT
>CAMNGG010000308.1 GCA_946537975.1 uncultured Treponema sp.
AAAATATTTATTTCTTCATGCAAAAAGCTTGAGACAGTGCGAATGCACGTGCGAAAGTTTTTTACACAAACCAACGCCTTACTTTTTTTTCTTAAAAAAGGGCAGGCCAGTGTGCCTGTCAGCATAACAAATATTATCCATATCCACCATAGAATTTTTTTACTGCGCGAGAGTGTCAGTATAAACTCGGGGTTCTGGATACTTTATATCTACATTGTATAACAAGATATGTGAAAATGGTAGTGTTTTATGCGGATAGGTATAAACCAGAAGATTTTACAACCTATCCAAAGGACTAACCACCCCTCCAGCTCCTCTGTTCAAAACATGCGTATAAATCATAGTTGTACTCACATCGCTGTGCCCCAGCAGTTCCTGTATCGTCCGTATATCATACCCAATCTCCAGAAGATGCGTCGCAAACGAGTGCCGGAAAGTGTGGCAGCTCGCATTCTTATTAATCTCTGCCTCCAAAATTGCTTGTTTTACAGCCCTCTGCATAAGGCTTTCATCCAGGTGCCAGCGGCCTTCTTCGCCAGTCTCTAAATTTTTCCAGCGGTTTTTCTGGGGGAAGAGCCATTGCCATTTGAACTCCTTGCAACCGGCGGGGTATTTCCCGGCAAGGGCTCCTGGCATTGGACTTGCACCCCAACCGTCGGCAAGGTCTTTGATGTGAAGTTGACGAACCTTTTCTATGTGAGCCTTAAGTTCAGGAATCAGCTTTTGTGGAATCATAACGTGCCGGTCTTTGTCGCCCTTGCCATGTCTTACAATTATTTCATTCTGGTCAAAATCTAAATCCAGCACCCGCAGGCTCAGAGCTTCATTCAATCGCATTCCCGTCCCATACAAAACTTTTGCAATCAGCTTCTTTTGACCATAAAGATTTTCAATAACCCGAACCACTTCGTCACGACTAAAAACAACAGGAATCCGCTCAGATTTTTTTGCACGGATAACAGAGCCAAGTTCAGTCACCGGAGTATTCAGAATAAATCTGAAATAAAAGAGCAGGGCCGCCAGCGCCTGATTTTGTGTTGAGGCACTAATATTTTTTTTCAGTGCAAGATTCTTAAGATAATCATTAATTTCCCGTTCGCCGATATTTTCTTTTCCCTGATTCACAAGAAGAAAATCTTCAACCCATTTTTTATAGCTCGTTTTTGTGTGCTCGCTGTAGTGCCGGGCAGTAAGTGCCTCATTGATTTTTCTTATCTGGTAATCAATATGTTTTTCACTTTGTGGCACCGACCGGCAGCAGGGGATACATTCAGATTTTTCATCAGCATTAAAAAGCCCAATCGCATAAATGTTCTTCAACAGTTGACTCGCCGCAGTCTTGCTGAAGGGAATCAGCCAGAGCCTTTCCTCCTGATTCCAGATTCGCCCCGGTACCTTTCTTACCGCATCCAGCATCTCCTCGTTAAAGCGCGCAGGAAAATCAACCTTGAAAAAATCCTCATCAAAATCGCCGATCAGAATATCAAAACTTCCCGTCATATTTTTCATAAAAACCCCATATATAATATGGTGCAAACTGTGTCATTTTAGGAAGTTTTTCGAGATAAAAATTAAAAAAAAGATTATGTGGGGAGGAGCCCCTCCCCTCGCTCCCAAGTCCTCGTTCAGTCGCTCGCCTCTGGCTCGCTCCTTCACTGCGGTCTTGTCCGCTACCCCACCCCCTAGGGGGACGCAGCAAGCTGCTTACCCCCTAAGACCCCGTTTTATTCCCCGCGAGTTTGCTAGCAGCTTGCTGCGTACAAACTCGATAGTGAGCGTGAGCGAACGTACAACGCCCCCCGGTAAGTTTTCTCTATTATTCAAAAATCCGTTTTTTAGAATTCAGCTTATATCTGAACATTCCCTCTTTATCAGCATACTGTTCATTGCCGCACCAAAGAGTTGTCAGATTATCAAGATTATAAATTACGCTGTGCACAGTCAGAACAAAGTCGTCAGCATTGCGGTTTGGTCTTACAGTTCTCTGCGAAACCTTGTGAAGAATATCCATGGCTGCCATTTCATCAGCAACAAGGCCGCTGCTTTTTGAAAGCTCATCGTAAATAATGTTGTAGCGTTCCCAGCCGGTCAGGTCCTTATCATAAACCTTGTAATACCCCGGCTGAATTATAAAATTAGTAATCCACTGAAAATCAGCTTCGCCCTCGCGCTGGCCAATATTAGAATCATTGTTATTGTAAGTTACAACTAACTTGCGCAGGCTTCCGTAGTTATCACTTTCATCAGTATCATTAACCCATTCAAGAATTGCGCTTCTTCCGGAAGGCTCCGCAACCATTATATGAAAGGAGGTTCCTGCAGAATCGTGCATGTCATAGCTTCTGGCAAAGTCCACCGCTTCATCAAGGGAATCAGCATAATCAAGAATCATTCTGATCAGGGCAGTTGGAGAAATATCCGGAAGGTCTGTATTCTGATCTGTCGCAATCACATTTTTGCCTGCTCCCTGATAGGTCATATAAATGCCGCAGCTAATGCCCGCATCGTTAAGACCATCGAGCGGTGCATATGGAGCGGCAAGGGCATAAGCCCTGGAAAGAAGGTTGTTCATATCAGCCCGGGCCGGAATATTTATAAAAGAAGTGTCCACAGTTGAAATTGAAGCATGGCGCTTTTTATTTCCTTTGACGCGGACAAGGCAGGTGTTTGTTGCATAAAGGTCATAGTTTCGTGCAAAGAGGTGGTCACCGTTTTCTTTGTGAGCGGTAAAGGAAGAACAGCCGATTTTTGAAGTATTGATTTTTATCTTCAAAAGCCCCTTAGTCATTTTATTCATTATGAAGTCCAGAAGCTCACGGTCGTTTTTAGCGCCACCCTGTGCAAGGTAATCTTCAAAATAATAATCGCCCTTACAGGTCATTTCGTAGATTCCGCATTGCAGGGAATTTTCCACGCGGGGCTTTAGCAATATAATAGAAGAAATTGCAGAGATTTCATTTCTAAAGATGATTCCCAAAACTACAGCGGTAATCAGAATCAAAGCAAAAACAGAACTGATAATAATAGTGATAATTTTAATAACTTTTTTCATATATTTTATTTAAATGCAAACGACCGAAGGTCGTAATCTTTGTTAGTTTTTATTACCATAATATCGAGATAATTTTGAAATTATTATATCTTCAAAATTTCTCCGGCCATCGATTATTGTGTGAATTATTATTTTATTACCTGAGATTTCATAAACGATTCTGTAATATTCTTGAATCAATTCTCTGTATTTTGTTATCCCCTGACGTTCCAATTCGGGAACAGTTCTTCCGCTTTTAGGATGCTCTTGAAGAGACATTACATTTTCCTCGAATTCAGAAATAATTCTCTCAACATAGTCAGGGCTTCGGGAAAAATAATATTCGGCAATTTCGTTTAAATCTTCTTCGGCAAATTCTGAAATTATAATTTCTTCAATTTTTTCATTTTCCAAGCTTGTACTTCCTTTTTAAATTTGAAAAAACTTCCTTTGCAGGTTTTGTTCTTCCAGCCTGTACATCCATTTCAGAGAATTGAATGATTTTTAACAAATTAAAGGCATCTTTCATTTCCTGGTAAGATTCTATATCAATTAATACTGCCCGTGATTCACCATTTTGCGTGATGATTAAGGGTTCTTTTTTGTCATTTACAAAATTCATCATGTCGGCAGCATTAGTTTTTACATAGGAAATCGGTTTAATGCATTCCTGAACATTTGTAATCATAAAAACCTCCAGTCTTTATATGTTACCATATTTAGACTGATGCAACAATAAAAAAGGCGGTTTTTCTGCTACCGCCTTCGAGTGTTTTCCTGCCGGCATCATCCTTTTTAATCGAAAAGTTTTAAGAGGGCGCATCCCCAGGGCCGCCTGCGGCGTCCCTGGGGTCGGGCGTTCCGGGCTTCGGTAACCCTCACCGTCCTTGCCTGCCAAATCGGCAGGCTGCGGTCGGCTCACGACGGTTGTTGAAACAACCGCCGTTCGGCCCTCCATGCCCTTGCGCTAGAATGCGCGGATGGCGCGAACCTTGTTGTTACTAGCAGTCTTAACAGTACCGTAGTTACTTCCATCGCCAATATGATTTAAGGAAGATGTGATTAATTACATATAAATCAAGGACAATTCAGGAATTATATGTAATTTTTCCTGAAAATCATCAAAAATTAAGAAAAAAATGCGGATTCTGGCCTGCAAAAAGATGATTTTCCTGCTTTTGCAGGCTTTTTCTGGTGAAAAGGGAGGATTTTATTGCGGAGATTACATATTTAAAATCATATTCTTTGAATTTATATGTAAATCGACTTGAACCAGGTTTATATCGCAGGAAAGCCGACTGGCAGAAATAGAAAAATTAGAATTAGGATACAGAAAGATGGCAAGCTATAAACGGAAGGGAAGAAAAGCTTATATTATTGTACAAACTTAATCATAACGCTAGAATACAATCTTATGGAAAATACAAAGCGTACAGTCACCTGCGGCGAGCTTCGCAAGAGTGATGTTGGTAAGAAAGTTGTTTTGAATGGTTGGGTAAGCCGCACCCGTGACTTG